>JBGSSQ010000091.1:0-6143 GCA_041736975.1 Gammaproteobacteria bacterium | reverse complement strand
AATCGATTACCATATATTCTATGTGGCACAACCGCCGGCTCCATTAAACTATCAACTGGTATACAATCATCACTCACACCATTTTGGCAGGCTCTTGCCGCATCAAATCTCACTCGTGCAGCTAAGGCAAAGTTCTTTACTGGCCCAGCACCATTGAAGTTGTAATATACAATTTTACTCATTCTTAAATGAGAACTCTGCGTTCCATCACCTTCATCAGAAAGATTACCTACCCCCCCTGCAAGAGGAATATATTTCGCCGTGCTACTGCGTATATCGTAGAGCATGACCCTATTGCTAATGAATGGGGCATTAACTTCGTTATCAATATCACACTCTCCATCATATGCAGTACCGCCATTGGTTAAACAGCCAGCATAAGCTACTATAGGATAATGTGAGAAGAATATCGAATTATTTCCCGAATCGATTTCAGTATCTAACATCAGTCTTGCATTCTTTACATCAGCAAATGACTTAACATCTCGTGCTTTATCCCCTTCAATTGCAAAAGCATCCAATACTGCAATTGGAAATGCACCATCTTCAGTTAATAAAGCACAATCATTCTTAGCCCACATATATTGCCGAGATGTTACGCCCAAAATATGCGTAACTTCATGTTGAATGATCGAAGTGAGATCAAATGAGGCTTGATCAATACCCGCTGGGATAATTGAGCTTATAAAATCTATATTGCCATCATCCAGAAATTTTATATTCATTTTATTCCACTCTCCTAATGTCAATGGACCATATTGCTCTTCCCTGCCAATACCATCTCTAGGATTAATATCTGCATAGCCAGGAACAGATTGTAAATCAGAAGCTGTTTGAAATACGCCGTCAACAAGAGGGTTGTTATCGCTATCTCGCAATGTTAATTGGCTTGAAGCCGTGAGCGGGATACCATTTGAATCAATCTCTAAAAACTTCAATTGTGCACTTGTTAAAATGAAACCCTTCGGCTTTTGGTTTGGATAGAGACAGTTTTCAGGCAGTCTCACCTTCAGCTGGTCAAATTTAGGTAAGGCGTTAACAATTTTCATGTTATGCCCCTCTGTCTAATTTATTAAGTCATGCTCTCATTATAGCAGATTTCAGGACACGGCGTGATGCTCAGCGTCGACCGTCGCAATAAGACGCTCCCTGTGTCCTGCCGGACGGCCCCGAATGAAGACACCTGAACCCGCCAAATTGCATCAGCACTTTCAAGATCCACGCCTGCAAAACTATTTTACACAGATTGTGAATACCGCTGTAACCTTTCGGGGTAATGTCTTTGTGCCGAGTCATGGCATTCCGAGACGATCGTCGCTCTCACCTTTTTTTGGCGCACTGTATCTTGCTGCGCTCGATCAAGCCTTGGAAGGACGGCAAGGACTTCAATACTTTCGTTATATGGATGATATTTTGATTCTGGCACAAACCAAACGCCAGTATCAGCGCGCCAGAAAAATCCTCTTTACCACATTAAAAACACTAGCATTGACGCTCTCACCCTCTAAAACCTGTATGGGGGCAATTGATAAAGGTTTTCACTTTCTGGGAGTGAAATTTGAGGTGCCGCGAAGCCCTCAAACGAAAATCCAGGTCAGCGTACAGATTCATCCCCGATCCTGTGCGCGCGCTTTGGGCAAGGTTAAAGTACTGCGGAACGATGCGGTCCATCCCGCGATAGTGCAGCGCTACCTTATCCGGTGGGCGACTTGGTGGTCAGATGCGATCCAGTCAGTAGGGGTGATGAGATTACTGTGGGCTTGGGTTTTTCACGCGCTCAGGCGTGATCCCGCGGCCGCTTGGCTAGCGAGAGGATTACGATGGCGCTGGCCCTGACGGCGACGTTGACCGTAACTCATCACCAGAATACAATGACTCGAGTTTTGGCAACTCGCCCGGACGCGCTGACTGACATTTTGCCAATACGTCGTGGTCGTCAACTAAGAAGAAAGTTAACACACGCATGCCACGTCCCCACGCACCAGACCACCCCCTCACACCGCGGCCCGGGACCCAACTGACCCCGCACCTACCACCGAACAGTTTTTTGTCAGACAACCATACCAAATGATCACACTCTCTCTTCACCGGCAGCGTCAGGTCTTTTTTAACCCACGCCACATTCTCGCCCTCTTCGCACATCGTCTCAACAACCAACGCCGGCACCTTTCGATACGCTCCACCAACAACCACGCACCACTCTTGTGTGGCGTCTTTTTCATGCTTCTGGTATTCCTGATAATTCATGTCTTTATACTTCGCGAGATAAGCCCCCAGTTTCTGATGCACATCATCAATCGACGCATTGAAGCAAATATTGTGGCTGGCAATATCGGTATTCTAACTACCGCTTCGCTGTTTAGAGCAGGAATCAACGTATTAGGATTCAACAACCGGATACTTGGGAATATTGTTGGCCTTGATAAAAATGGCAATATCAAGAAGAATAGCTATTTGGTTGGAATAGACCTTTTGGGAGGATCAAATAATTTAGTTCAAGCAAATACTATTGGTGGTAACGGCAGTAGTGGTATTGCGCTCCATGGGGGAACTGGGACAAGGTTCACAAGCGTAGGCCTCACGAACATGCAGCTAAATCGTGTGGAGTACAATAAGATTGGTATCAATCAATTTGGCATTTCGGCTCCTAACGATCAGTTCGGGATAACTCTGTTAGGGTCTACAAACAAAAAATTGATTGCTCATAATACCATTACAAATAATCTACGCGGAGGCATTAATTTGGTAAAAATTAAAGGAGACCACCCTGCGTATAATGGTGCACTTTACCCTAACTCCCCAGCAGCCACTCCACTGTGTAATTCTATCTTATACAACTCTATATTTAACAATGGCGGGTTAGGAATAGATTTAGTAAAAGATGCAGTGCTATATGATTTGGGTATACCTGGTTCTACAATGCTATCAAAGTTAACAGATAATCCTAACGCTAATGATGTATTTGATGCTGACTCATTGGACGATTGTTCTCGCGGCGTAGAGGGGGCTTTATCCAATAATTTTCAAAATCATGCCATATTGGATGGTAAACGTAGCTTTACCAACCCTGCATTGGTACAAGTATGGGGCTCATTGGCAAGTAAGCCAAACCGTGCTTATCTCATTCAGGTCTTCTCTAGTCAGCTCAAAGATCCATCAGGATATGGTGAAGGGCAAGTATTCGTAGGCGAACTGGAGGTCGTTACCGATGCGAATGGAGACGTCAACTATCATTTTCCTGCTAAGGTCAATGTACCGGTAGGCAGCGTTATAACGGCGACGGCAACAGATTTGCAAACAGGTGATACTTCTGAATTTAGCCCATGGATTGATGTCAATAAGAAAGGATCGCCTACAGCTTATGGAGCTGCCAGTGGAGCAGCCGGTGGCGATAATGGATCGACTTCAACAACTGTTGACCCTGAAATGCTTTTTTAACCCCTTCCTCCACCAGCTATGCAAATAGCTGGTGGAGGAAACACCTCTTCTTCCTTCTTCAAATAGCAACAGTAGACACGGCCAAAAAGCATGGGTCTTAACCACTCGACACAGGACCTAAGCGCTTCAATAAGCACTAAACTATTTATTACTAAAAACAGAACTAGTGCTTGCTTCAACCTTATTCAAATCACTAGCACTTAGTTTTTGCAATTTAGCTTCGTACCGCATTTTTGAGATCAGCTGAGCATGTTCCAAAACCGTAAATGGCTTTGAGTCAATCATTCTCTTATAATCCTTCTCAAGCTCACTTAGGTCATTATTTGTTAAAAGCACGGACATCGCATAATCAGATAAGGTCGATGGATTCGACAAACGATCACCCACTTTAATGCTCCAGGTAATATCGCAATGACTGTTTAATGATGCAAAACCTTCAGCATTATCCACATTAAGAACAGTACCAACCTTTTTAGGGAAGTTTAACCAAGCAGCGTAGCGCTTTTCTTGATGCGATTTCGGAAATTGCATGCCCAATTGCGTCCTAAAGGCCCAGTCAATAAGATTAACCCCCGAAACATGCTCTTGCATTTCGCAGATACGCCCAGCGGGAGGCCTAGCAGCAATTTCAACGAAAACAAACTTATCTTGACAATGAAACACCTCTAAGTGGGTTGCATAATTCTCAAGATTAGGCATATAGCCAACAATCATCTCAGCAAATGCTTTTAGTTTAGCATGAATCACCTCAGCTTCCATTACGGGGAAGCTCCCATTTGGCTTACCCGTCATAAAATCAGCACAAGGCGCACAATACTTTGCAATAGAAGTAAAAATTATTTTACCATTATTAATTATGCTATCACAATGATAAAGATCACCAGAAATAAACTCGTCGATTTCGTAGCGCTGACCTGAGGATCTTATTTTTCTCAAGTTTTTTTCAAGCTCTTCTTTGTTATTACACTTTCTCGCCCCCCTAGAGCCCGACCCAACCACAGGTTTAATAAACACCGGAAAATTAATACCCTTATCTTTCAAGCCTAACAAAACCTCACGCTCCGTACTTTCACCCGGATGAAACACAAAATATTTTGGTAAATATTCACTTGGTATATAACTCTTCATTTTATCTTTACTGACAAAGGCTTCAACACCAGAAACACGACACGTTAAAACCTCATAGAGCGCATTTAATTTCGCGCAAACAATTAAATTGGCTTCATTTGTGGTGACAAACTTTATATTTTCAACCGCCTCGATAGGAATATTATCATCTATAAATTTAGTCATGGTCGAAAAATCAAAATCTTTTACTTTTGACGCAATATTAAATATCCTCAACAAGTCATTTTTTTGCAAATAATCATATATACTTTCCGTACAGACAATTACATAATTTGCATCCAACTCTTTTTGAATTTCCACCCAATTTTCTCGCATCTCCCCGCCACGAAGAATAAAAATTGTTTTTTTACTGAAATCAAACTTGTGCTGCGTTATATTTTTCAAATCACACTGGGATACTAACCTCAACTCGCACCAAAAATCAGCAATAATAGCTGCCGCACGCTTAATTAGGTCTTCATCAATACCTCGATACAAAGCGAGACGAACCAAACTCTCTTGCCATGGAAAAACCATCACTCCGCGCGCTTTTAATCTTTCAGCAAACATCTTGGCATCTACACCGAGCCTAGCCGTACTGAGCAATAACATATTAGTATCAGGCTTCTCTAAAATCACGCCCCGACTAGACAATAGATTGAACAGCATTTTAGCGTGGTAATTATCTAATACCAGCTGTGAGAAATCTGCTAAAGCCAATAGTGCTGGCGCAGCAAGATAACCTGACTGGTGCAAAGATCCTCCTAGCCATTTTCGAATCACTTTAGCCTCTTGTATCAGACTGTTGCTTGCGATTAGCACTCCACCAGAAGGGCAGGATAGTCCTTTACCGAAGCATATTGTCACAGCATCTACATATTGAGTGTATTCTCTAGGATGGATATTTAGAGCTACACAAGCGTTTAATAACCGCGAACCATCCATAAATATTTTAATATTTTTTTCATTTGCAAATTCTCTCAGCTTAATCAGCTCTTCAAGTGGAAATATTTTTCCGCCGTGGCTGCTGATAGTATTCTCAATCACAATTAATTTAACTTGCGCATAAGCTTGATTCCCCCTACCTTTTGAATCGAGCAATTTTTTGACGTCTTCTACACGTAATATACCATCTGTCGTTAATTTAGCGTTTAGCACAAGGCCTTGCAATGCTGCACTTTGAGCTGATTCATAGAAGTTAATATGATATGAGGAATCAAGGATAGCCTCTTCTCCAGATTTGAGTAATGCTCTTAACGCAGCTTGGTTAGCCATAGTTGTACTGGGGAAAAACAATGCTGACTCTTTGCCAAAGAATTCAGCACAGTAATCCTGCAATCGATTAGTAGTAGGGTCTTCACCGTAGGCATCATCACCAACCTCAGCACTTATCATTGCTTGTAGCATTTGCGCTGATGGTTTTGAAAATGTATCTGACCTTAAATTAATTGAGACCTTATTAAATGATTTACTTAGCTTTATCAGTAAATTGGCTTCGTATCTATCGGCCATTGATATAACTTCTTCGGCCGTATCAGCTACAAATATCGCATGCCCCAAATAATCATAGTTAGAACATTGGCCATTAATTTTTGCAG
>JBGSSQ010000036.1:0-4818 GCA_041736975.1 Gammaproteobacteria bacterium | reverse complement strand
GAAATTGCCATTGCAGAAACAGAAATGCCAGGATTGATGGCGTTACGAGAGGAATTTGGTCCCTCCCAGCCATTATCAGGTGCCCGGATTACCGGTTGCTTGCACATGACTATTCAAACGGCGGTGTTGATTGAAACCCTGACCCATTTGGGCGCACAAGTGCGTTGGGCTTCCTGTAATATATTCTCTACCCAAGATCACGCAGCGGCAGCTATTGCAGCGACCGGTGTCTCGGTGTTTGCTTGGAAAGGTGAGACAGAGGAAGAGTATTGGGCCTGTGTGCAACAATCAATTTTGGGGCCCAATGATTGGCGCCCCAACTTGCTGCTAGATGATGGTGGCGATTTAACCCAGCTGATGCACGAAAAGTACCCTGAGTTACTCCCTGCTGTTTTGGGTTTGTCTGAAGAAACCACCACGGGCGTGAATCGTCTCTATGATATGGCACAACAAGGCCAATTAAAGGTGCCAGCGATCAATGTGAATGACTCTGTCACTAAATCTAAATTCGACAACCTATACGGTTGCAGAGAATCCTTGGTGGATGGCATTAAACGTGCCACCAATGTCATGATCGCCGGAAAAAAAGCCGTAGTTGCCGGCTACGGAGAAGTAGGCAAGGGCTGCGCTCAAGCGCTAAGAGCTTTAGGCGCACGCGTATTTGTCACTGAGATCGATCCAATTTGTGCACTACAAGCCGCTATGGAAGGCTATGAAGTTTTGACCATGGATGACCTGGCTTCAGTAGGCGATTTATTTGTTACCGCCACAGGTAATATGAAAGTGATTACCCACGATCATATGCTCAAAATGAAAGACCAAGCCATAGTTTGTAATATCGGCCATTTTGACGCCGAAATTGACGTCGCTTCACTCAAAGCCTACCCTTGGGAGGCTATTAAGCCTCAAGTAGACCATGTCATTTTTCCCGATGGCAAGCGACTTATCTTACTCGCCGAAGGCCGATTGGTGAATTTGGGTTGTGCTAACGGACATGCTAGTTTTGTGATGTCAACGTCCTTTACCAACCAGGTTTTGGCGCAGATAGAGCTGTTTCAAAATCGCGCTAGCTACCCTGTAGGCGTGCACGTTCTACCCAAGCATTTAGATGAAAAAGTTGCGCGGTTACACCTGGCCAAGTTAGGTGTGCGTTTGACTCAGCTGACCCCAGAGCAATCAACCTATTTAGGGATAGCCCAGCATGGCCCCTATAAACCAGCCCATTACCGATACTAGAAGAGGGTGGTGTCTGTTCCCCCCCTTTGATCTGATTGAAGTTGTCGATATTCGAAATGTGCTAGTGACATCCCATTCTTTTATTGTTGAACTCTGGGGGCGGGCGACGTAGAATAGGCATTGTAAGAGACAAATTGATATAGGGAGAAGAATGTGACAGAAGAACTTAAAGAACATGTCAAACAGGACCAGCCCAAGAATAATCACCCTCACAGATCAGAGCACCTGGTGATAGAATCAAACTATTGGTTCAATAAAGACAAGCGTCAGCAGCAAGACCTCGATAAACTCTATAATGACCTCTTCCAGCTATTACACCCATCAGCCCCCTTGGCGGGTAGTAAAAGTTTAGATGGGAGTGATGGCAGTTCTGAGACAAGCACCGATTCTGATTTCGACTCAGTTGCTGGTTGTAGTGAAGATTTGACTTCATTAGCTGAGGGCGCCATTGAATTAGATGGGCTTGCAAGGAACTGGGCTGGGCACGAGGCGGTTGTAGGTGATGAAATTGTTAATACAATAAAAGCTGGTCATTCCCAATCCGAGATGGTTGCTGCAGCACAGTTACCTGTAGATGCACAGAGACGAATTAGGCAAGAGGCGGCTCAGCATGTTTGGTCTGCTATTAAACAAAATCCTCGTTCGCCTCAGGGGCCGCTGACACTTGAGGCAATTAGTCAGGCCATTTTGGTGGGCGCTGATTTCAACCTGCCAGAGGATCGGTTGGCTTTTTTTGAGCTGATGGCTGGCATCAAGGGTGATTTCCAAAAGATTTTTCTTGTTGTGCTCTATCAGATATTACTCCACAAAAGTCAATTGTATCCAGCGAGCGCTGAAGAGTACAATCATGAACTACGACAGCTTTTTTTAGCCTTGTTTGTTCCTAAAAAAGACGTTCTCTCACCTCTGTATGTGCAGAGCAGCGATGCGGGCATATTAGGGGTTCTTGATGCTTTTTTCCCACAAGCTGCCGGTATTGACAAAAACAAAGATGACGAGTCAGAGCAAGAAGCAGCACTCCAAAAGACCGATCCAGCAGAATTCACTCTGTTGATGAATATTTGGCTTCCTGGCCTGCACGATAAAATAAAGCTCGCTATGGGTAAAGAGGAGTTCATACGGGATTTGTTTGAGACTATTCCCAGTATACATCGAGATTTTTCTGGTGATCAGTGTTCCATGGACTATCTTGTTTCTCTGGCACTGGAATATCCTGGCGTGGTGGGCGCGACATTGCATCACTCAGAAGATCCATCCCATTTAGCACAGCAACTGAGTAACCATAATGCAGATGGTCAGCATGATATGCTTTTGTTGTTAGTGCAGGGGTTGAGAGATTACACTCTAGAGCCAGATGCGCAAGGTGACTACCCTCGGTTTTTACTTTCTAAATCGCAGCGAGCAGATGGTCGCCATATTGAAAATTTAATTCATCAAGAAAATAGTGTTGCTGTAGAAGCGATTCCTTTTATTCATCAAGTTAAGTTCTTGGGTAACACTGAGCCCCATAGGGTTGCCAGTGTTGCTAAATTGATGTCTGAGGGAATGATCTATTTTGGAACTTATGGTTATCATAGGGCTGAACTGTATCGTTTGTTGGAAAAATTAGCGGATGCTGATTTTGAAAGTTTGGATCCCGGGCAATATTTTTTATACACTGAGTTACGGTGTCGCCTTTACCATCCTGCTAGTATTAATGCAATGCAGAGTTTCTGGAGCAATCATTTTGAGGCATTTAAAGCCGCAGCGGGTAAAAATAATCAGTTTTTGACCCATCTCATTTCAAGCCAACGCGATCCAATTGATTTTGTGGCAAACCAACTGGATGATAAAAAACACTTAATTGTTGAGCTGGAAGAGGCCGATGATGGGGTGCAAGAGCGACAAACTTACATGAGGGATAATATTGGACTTGTCATGACGGCACTGGGTAAAATTCCCGGTAAACAAGCACAAAAAGCACGGAATAAATTGTTGGCAACAAGGATTCCTGGTCCAGATGGCGTCAAGCACACTGTTCTTGAATTACTGCGTTCGCATGTGCAGCAACAGATAGAGCAATATGGCAAAACAGCATCGGATTCAGCTGAGCTATTGTTGGCGATGCTTGATGACGATGTCACTCGTGGTAAATGTAAACTAACACAATCTCAAGTTTCGTTGTTGCTGCGTGAAAATTCACAACAGCTATCTCGACATAATACACGCTTTGAGTTAATTATTGCGCGCGATGATTATCTTTGGTCATTAGGGCAGTCGGCGCTGCCAGTGCTGAGCCCTCAGAGGCAAGCCGTTAAGTATCCTTATCTTTCTGCTCGTATTGAGCTTGAGTCAGTGTTGAAGAAAGACTTGCTGAGAGAGATTAAAGCCGACTGTGGTCACTCCCTCACCACTTTAAAAATGCCCAAGGCCTATCTTATTGCTAGCAAAGATAAGTTTTGGCGTGAAGTGAATCCTTATCAGCGGCATTTTGTCAGAGCTTTTTTTCACAAAATCATACCCACGGAAAAATCAAATGCTTTTTTTGAGAAAAAGGAAAACGAGTTATCTGAGCTAAGCCCTTTGTTTCGTTTGCGTTTGCAGTGGGATGCTTTAACTCAGAGAGAAAAACTAGATAAAAATGTTACTTCGTTTGATCAGTATCTGCAGTGTCAACAGGTAGCTGCCGTAGGGTCGCCAGAAATGCCTCAAGCGTCGGTGGCTGCTGTGGAAGAGGCGGAAATAGCCGAAGTCGTTGACCAAGCATACGCCTTAACTCCTACAGCAAAAGAGCAGTTTGCTAGTTTGATAGCAGATACAGCACGTGCAGATGAATTATTTAAGCCTTTCACCTTGGTGGCAGAACCTGAACACCAGGATCTAGATCAGTGCCAGGGTCAGTGGCAAGATCAAGATGAGAAACCTAAGTACACTGCTTATGAGCATAGTTTGCTAGAAAATCCTGCTCGATTAGACGCTTTCTTGGCTCAAGTTAATACGCCGAGCAAGGTTGAGAAGGCAGGGGATTTTATAATGGCTATCAATATTAAGAGTTACTATGAACGACCAGGAACAGTTGCCAGCCTGACCATAGAGCAAGTACTTCGTTTTATGTCTGTCAAAGAGCGTCCAACTAAAGGCCAGATTAATAATAAAACGACTTGTAATCAACTCGGGCAAGAACTTATTTTACAAAACACTGAGCTGCTGCGCGACATGCTGCTGAATCGATCATTGCATCTGCAGATCAGTCAAAATCCAGCAATAATGAGGCAGCTAGTTGCAATTGTTCGACAATTAAATAAGGATCCAGTATTGGATTCTGATATCCTTTATGCGTTTTTAAGTTTGCAGTCTTTTGTCGAGAATGTGGATCCAGATTTATTTCAGCTGTTCAAAGAGGATATGGAGCTGTTTCGTCGTTTGATTTCTGTAGATCCTAGCGAGTCTCCCCATATAGAAGAGGACACGTTGTCACGTTATGCAGCGGTAATCATTGATAATGCTGTTATCGCTAAGCAGCTAACGCTTAAAGATTTAGAGCAACTAAAAAGAGTATGCCCAGTTACCTTTAATGAGTTTATCGCGAGTCAGAATGCTGAA
>JBGSSQ010000033.1:0-4063 GCA_041736975.1 Gammaproteobacteria bacterium | reverse complement strand
TGCAAAGCAATATCTGCAACACTAGCCCGAACAGCACAAGTCAGTGGTGACTGTGAGCTCCCCTCACGTAATTTGGTGAAAAGATCCACCTCATCTTGAGCTCCATTCTCTAGTAGTATTTCTAGAATGTGAAAACTAGCATGTTTCGCCGCTTCGTGTAGCAAGGTAACATTATCATGTGTCTTATAGGTTGCAATAGCATTTAACCGCTTTTCCTTTTTTTTATCAGCCGTTGGCTGCGCATGAAAATTGCGCTCAGCAACCTCAAGTACTTCTTCAAAGCTTATCTCGCCCTTAGCATAGTCCTCAAGGAGGTGTCCGTGCTCTTTACTGCTCTGTAATTCAGGGTATACCCTCGTAATATATTTATAATTGGCCAATATCAGAACATCGTTAAATTCAGCGTCACCCTCTTCCAATGAAATCCATAGGTTCTCATCTTCATTCTCAGGGAATATAATTTTGCCAACACTAACCCAGTTGGTCATTACCATAGGGTGTTTAATGGCTGCAAGGAAAATGTCAACGTCTTCTTTGATTGCATCGGAATTACTTGTCTCATCTGTGGTATCACTGTTGATAGCATGTGGATTGAGTGTGTGCTCAGAGTTGCTTGCATCATCTGTATCACTATCGACAGGACGCTGATTGGCTGTGAGCTCTGCGACCATGTTTGCCAAAGAGCCCTCGTAACCACTATTAGAAGTATCGGTCTCGATATTCTCTGTTGTATCTTTGTCAACGCGCTCTTGAGACATAAAATAACCTCCTTGATATTGATATAAAACGGCTAAACTAACCCTCCCCGGAGTCTAACAAATGTTTACATCCTTTACTAGCGATGTATTAAGGGGGAGGCACCAGACAATAAGCCACTTTCAACACAGGCTTGATTCATCCTAACTAACCTGAGATGATCTAGCTCATGGAGACTCATGAGCCTATCAGAGTCCATAGGAAATCAACGCATAAAAATGGAGTATCATCATGGAATCAAAAACACTCAAAGACACTCACACATCAAGGCTATCCTGGGCCAATAAAGCAGATCCTTATTTTGTGGCCATCATTGGCGGGGGGCTGGACAGGGTCAAAAAATACTTAGATGAAGGAAAGGATCCGGATGCCACTGACGAAAAAAGTGGTAAACCAGGGCTTCGTTTAGCAGCTTTTTACGGTCAAACAGATATCGTCAGGCTACTCATTTCAAGGGGTGCGAATATCAATTATGCCGGAAAGGGTCAGTCGTCTCCAAATAAAACCTATGATGAACTAGGTCCTTTTCGTAGACTGCCCATTCACGATGCAGCAGTTGGCGGTCATGCTGACACTATCGTTTTCTTGATTGAGGAAGGATCTAATGTAATCGAAAAAGATGCCCGCGGCGATACCCCCCTGCACCTAGCAGTAGAATCTAAGAGTTTAGCTGCGGTGATCACTCTCTGTAACAATAAAGCCCCATTAGATGCCACTAACGAGATTCCCAGAAGTGATGCTGTTGGCATCACTCCCCTACACAAAGCCATCATAACCAAACAGGCAGACATCGCACTCGAACTTATTCGCCGTGGCGCCAAAATAGACTGCCAAGATAGCCAAGGCCATTCACCCTACTTTTACGCCATCAAATACCAAGAAGAAATGCAAAGTGTTTTAGCAGCAATGCATGAGCTCGCAGATAGGCAAGAGAATGACAATAGCGCGATCCCACGCTTAACCATATTAGGCTTAGATAGCATCGACGAAAACGGCAACACTCTGCTACACCGCGCAGCACAAGAAGGCCAGCTAGCGCTAATACAGAGACTATGCTCTTTGGCAGCTGATAAAGACGCTACTAACGACAAAGATCGCACTCCACTTTTCCTTGCGGTAGCCAGCGGCCAAAGCCAAGCCGTAAGACTATTGCTGCAACTCGGCGCGGATCATACAGCATTGGATAAAGCTGAAAACTCACTGCTACACTGTGCTGCGAAAAACAATCAAAATGAATGCCTACAAATCCTAATACCTTTGTTCATTGATTTAAGCCCATTGAATGATAATAGGGATACCCCTGCACATAAAGCAGCTAAAAGGTCTCATTTTGAAGTACTATCAATTTTATGCGAGAAAATCCCTGCTAATGCATTCAATGAACTAAACGATCAAGATGAATCAGTTCTGGATGTGCTCATATCAACCCCACATTTAGACTACGACGAGACAGACAAAGAAGTCATCGAAAATTATAATGCTAGCCTTAAAAAACCGCTACACCTGTTGTTAAAACACGGAGTAAAAGTGAGCGACATGACTCTTGATCTCTGTGACAAAAACTCACACCTCAACAAGAGCATAAGAACTAGCATACGCTCTGCATATGAACAACAAATAAACTCAATAGAAAACGAAACCTCAATCAGCGCCGCAGAGGAGAATGGTAGACAAGAAACGCCAATTGATAATGCAAGTATGGCAGCAGCATTACAACAACTACTTTTATCAGAAGACGACGATAGCTTATCCAATCAACAAGCACGGCAAGAGAATGACATGCAGATTTTAGACTTAGATCCAACGCAACTACAATTGATTGAACATTTAGAAAGCATACTTTTGTTGGCGGAAACATTCCAGAAAAATGAGCTGGAAGAATATATCGCCCTAATCACTAAGACTAAAAATATCAATGAAATTGTTGAACTACACACCACATCTGGCAATAACCTTCTTCACATATTAGCATTCGGCAAGACAACAGATAGTATAATGCCCGTTCTTAGCCAGCTCAAAAAAGATCTGTCTTTCTCTGTATTGTTACACGAGAAAACAGTTGATGGAGAAACACCGCTACATTCAGCCTGCCACTATCATAATTTACAAATATTCGAACTTTGTGTTAGCCAACTATCCGCAAAAGAACTTCTAGAACTAGCGACCAAAAGAACCTATGAATACGGTTACAACGCTTTTCACCTTCTGTGTATTTCAGTCTATGATCAAAAAGCAACCCATATCAAGTCACTGTTGAAAAACCCAAAAATGCCGGATTTAGATTTGCACAGAGGCCTTAGCCCTGATCTAGAAATAGATGATAATGTACTTGTCATGATGCAACGCTTTCGCTCTGTATTTGGCGAGAGTACGGATGATCTAATAGCTGCTGCAGATAAAGATGGAAATACAAGCTTGATGCTATGCGCTTTCACTTGCAACACATTGCTTATTGAACACATGCTCAACACCTATTCCCAAAATGAGTTTAAGCAATTCGCAGCCAGCTTTCCTAAAGCATGCTTGCATATTACACCACTAAAATTTCTCTGTGCATTTGCTGATGCAGAATGCGTAAAAAGACTGCTGGCAGTCTATGGTGACACAGCATTTAAGGTTTGCCGCGAACAGCAGCTACTCAAGTGGTGTTATTTCAGTACTATTCCACAAGAGAGCTTCGAAGCTAAGGAGCGATTCCTGGCGATCCTCAATTTGATTCTAAGCTATTACAATGACAACGCTGAAAGTGGCAGCCTTGAGAGAGACATTCTCAGCAGGAATATTGGCACCTCTACATTAATAAAATCATTAGCACAAGACGGGATTATAGCGCATACATTGCTGGCAAAACCTCATATTTCACTTAGAGAAGATATGTTGATTGAACTTCTTTGTGACTTAGCTGATGAGAATAACCTAGTAACTCGTGGAGAAGTACTGTGCAATTCACACCTATTTTTTAGAACACCCCTACTACAGGAACTTCATGCTATGGAAGCTTACCCCAGCTTAAACAATAGGGCGATCCTCAGAACTGAATGTTTAGCAAAGCTTTTCAAAGACTACCATTGGCCCGATAAACTCTTTCAGCACCTAGCCACACTAATCTCAGAAACAAACTTTGGCAAACGACTAGCTGAAAGAAAAAACACAAGGCATGAGCTACTTACATTTATTATAAGCCAGCATAAAGCATTAGTGGAAGATGATAAAGCTGAACCTGACAATCCTTTATCAAGTCACGCTATTATTCTTTTAGCTCTATTTTATAAAGTGGGTAAAGACTTAACTGCTGATGAGAGTAAAT
>JBGSSQ010000027.1:0-2864 GCA_041736975.1 Gammaproteobacteria bacterium | reverse complement strand
TGAAACTCATCGTAGACACCATATGACACCGGATGGTTTTCATAAAGGCCGACAAATTGTAGAAAAAGCAGTTGTTGCGGAAGACGACGAAGAGTAATTAGCTTGAACACTTCAACCATTGCAATCGATGCAATGGGCGGTGACTATGGCACAGCTGTAACTGTGCCTGCAGCATTAAAAGTTTTAGCTGACCATCCTCACTTACGGTTAATTTTAGTCGGTGATCAAGATCAGCTTCAAGCTTTGCTCGCAAGTCAACATTGCCCAGATCGTTTGGAAATACAGCATGCTTCCCAAGTTGTGACTATGGAGGATTTACCTTCGGCTGCCTTGCGCGCTAGAAAAGACTCATCGATGCGCGTAGCCATTAACCTGGTCAAAGAAGGGCGAGCCCAAGCTTGTGTTAGTGCTGGTAATACCGGGGCTTTGATGGTCATTGCCCGTTTTGTTTTGAAGACTATTCCTGGAGTAGATCGCCCAGCCATTGTTACCTGCCTTCCCACTATGATCGATAGTAAAGAAGTTCGTATGTTAGATCTTGGTGCTAATGTTGATTCCTCAGCGGATCACCTGTTCCAGTTTGCCGTGATGGGATCTTTGATGTCTAAAACCCTCGATAATATTGCAGCCCCTCGAGTTGGTTTGTTGAATATTGGCGCTGAAGAAATGAAAGGTAATGAGCAAGTCAAAGAAGCAGCACAAAAACTAATGGATAGCAATCTCATCAATTACATCGGATACATAGAAGGTGATGCGATTTTTTCAGGCAATGTAGATGTTGTTGTTTGTGACGGATTTGTAGGTAATGTTGCTTTAAAAACTTTGGAAGGTGCAGCAAAATTATTTGCTCATTATCTTAAGCAGTCTTTTCTAAAAAATCTCTGGTCAAAAATCTTAGCTTTGTTAGCAACAGCGTCTTTTAAACGTTTAAAATATGCGATTGATCCTGGGCGGCGAAATGGTGCAAGTTTAATCGGCTTGCGTGGCATTGTGATTAAAAGTCATGGTGGCGCTAATATTGATGCTTTTGCCCAGGCCATTACTCAGGCCATGCTAGAGGTTCGCGTTAATGTGCGTGGGCATATTGAAGATCAAGTTGCCGAACTTCTGACCTCCAGCTCCACTGACTAATCATCTGATAAGGTCTTAAGAATGAATCAAAATAATCTGGGTATTATCTTTCCTGGACAAGGCTCTCAATCCATTGGCATGCTAATGGACATCGCTGTGAATTATCCTATTATCAACGCCACTTTTGCTGAGGCTAGTGAATGTTTGGGCTATGATTTAAAGGATATTATTACACAGGGCCCGCTGGAAAAATTAAATGCCACTGAAATTACCCAACCAGCATTACTCGCTTCAAGTGTCGCACTTTGGCGACTTATTAACGAAAAAAATACATTAAATCCTGCTTTCATGGCGGGACATAGTTTGGGGGAATATTCTGCGCTAGTTTGTGCGAATGCCATTAATTTTGACGATGCACTCCGACTCGTTCAAGCACGTGGACGATTTATGCAAGAAGCAGTTCCACAAGGAATTGGCGCTATGGCAGCAGTGATTGGGTTAGACAACGAACTAATCACCCGTCTCTGCAAAGACGCTGCGCAAGGGGAAGTCCTTTCGCCCGCCAATTTTAACGCCGTAGGTCAAACAGTAGTAGCTGGTGATAATGCTGCAGTTGATCGACTAATAGAACTGGCTAAATCGCAAGGGGCAAAGTTAGTTAAAAAAATACCGGTGAGTGTGCCATCGCATTGTGCTTTGATGAAACCTGCGAAAGAAAAGCTCAGTCGCGAATTGACCAGCATAGACATTCGTGTGCCTAGCATACAAGTGATTCATAATGTGGATGTTAAATCACACAGTCACCCAGATGATATTCGTTATGCTTTAGCAGAGCAATTAGATCACCCAGTGAGGTGGGTTGAAACAATCCAAGATTTGTCACAAAATGGGCTAACAACACTCTGGGAATGTGGCCCGGGTAAAGTGCTAGCGGGGTTAGTGAAACGTATTGATAAAAACCTTGAGGTAATCAACTTAGAGAGCCGAGAACAGCTTAATAATACTTTAAAAATACTGGCGAGTATTTAAATCTCGATTCAGATAAACAGGGATGGTGCTTCTTAGTTAAACGAGCACTTTCAACAAGGCAGGAGTATAGATTATGAGTAATCAACGAGTGGCATTTGTTACTGGTGCGACACGAGGCATAGGCAAAGCGATTGCCCTAGAGTTGGCACAGCAAGGTGCTACCGTAGTGGGTACAGCAACCTCTGAAGCTGGCGTGCAAACTATTAAGTCTTATTTTCAAGGGTCTGGATTTACTGGTACTGCTGTATTACTAGATGTCACAACCCCAGATTCAATCAAACAAGCACTTGAGACTGTGCATAAAGAATTCGGCGCACCGCAAATCTTGGTCAATAATGCGGGTATTACACGTGATAATTTATTGATGCGCATGAAAGATCAGGAATGGGACGATGTCATCAATACCAATCTATCGGCGGTATTTCATCTTACTAAAGCCTGTATTCGAGACATGCTGAAAGCTCGCTGGGGACGTATTATTTCTATCAGTTCTGTTGTAGGTTCTATGGGAAGTCCTGGCCAAGCCAACTATGCTGCCGCTAAAGCAGGGCTTATCGGTTTCAATCGATCTATTGCACAAGAGGTAGCCAGTCGTGGAATTACCGCTAATGTAGTATCGCCTGGTTTTATAGCGACCGACATGACGGATGCACTGACTGACGATCAAAAAGCTCAAATCTTAAGCCGAATCCCCAGCCAAGCCATGGGACAACCCCAAGATATTGCCAAAGCAGTCGCTTTTTTAGCTTCTGATGCTGCGGCCT
>JBGSSQ010000385.1:0-7202 GCA_041736975.1 Gammaproteobacteria bacterium | reverse complement strand
AATCATTTTCTCGGCCTACGAAATGTACTGTAGGGGTATTCATATTATTAACAAGAAGTCTTTTTTTATACTGCTCACGTGTAAAGACAGTCAAATGTGATTTGACTTTGTGGATGAAAAAACTATTGCTCATTAAACTTTCATGAGCTGAATCAACTTTAATAACCTCAAGATTGTTGCTCTCAAAGCCATTATTCCATAAAACCACATCACTACCCACACTGAATTCTGAGGGTTTCCTAGCCACGAATAACTTAGCTATAGCATGACATGGCTGCGAAAATTTCGCATCAACCGACAGCATAAGGTGGTGAAACGCAGTCGCTAACAATAGCTTTTCTGGCTGATTTTCATAACTCACTAACGGCCCAGGCAACATTGACTCCATGATTTTTAAATATTGCTCTTGCACAGTGCTATTTTTTATCTGTGGCGGAAGTGTTATTGAGTTAATTCCAACAGCTTTTGCAATTTCCGTTAAAAGTCTCTTTGCGACTGAAAAATGTTCCTCTTTACTCATAGCCAATGCTTGACCAGGAGCCATGGAGTCAAACAAACCCAACCAAGCTACCCTTCTATGTATAGTCTTCAGTTCATTAGCAACAAAATAAGCTAACTGCCCACCAAATGAATAACCACACAACTTTAACGAGCCCTGCGGCTGCTTAACATTAATCCAGCAAGCGATGACTACGGCGAGATCCTTCATGCTGACATTATGATACAAATACTCCAGATAACGTCGCTTCATATCCTCATAAGTGGTAACTTCGCTTGTTTTTACCTCAGAACCTAGATTTAAGGGGGAGTCTATTGCAAACACCTGCTCGTTATCAGTGATTTTCTGCAGAAATTCTGCACTAGCACCAGAGGTAACCCCGGAAACAGGGGGAAAGAAGAAAATAGCGGTATCAGATTTGATGGAGTTCATACTCCGAATAGAGTGGGCATAGAGATTCCACAACAGTATTCGCTGAGCAACTCGCGAGATTGTCAATGTCTCTGGTAGCAATGAAAAAGGAAACTGGCAGCCGAAAAGCACGTTAATCCGCGCCAACATAGACATCAACAAAAATGAATAACCGCCAACACTAAAAAACTCATCATCACAACTAATAGGTGTCATAAATAATTCTGACCAAAGTACAGATAAGGTATTTTCTTCCAAGAAACCTTTTCTAGGCGCAATAAAATCCTCAATACCATCACTCACTCTGGATAGCTGCCTGGTATCAAAAGATGGATCAGCGACATAGTCCACTTGTGTTTCATTGATCAGATAAAATACAAATGGCATATCCGCTTCATTATATCGCCGCCCCCCGCCTAACACTTCACGCAGGCCTTGAACTGTTAATTTAGCATCAGCATAAGGCACAACATAAGACACCAAACGATTATTACGCTCTGACACCACTGCTTTTTTAATTAAAGGGCATAACTCAAGTTTTTTTTCTACCATTGCTGGTTCAATTCGGTTCCCTGCTATTTCTAGCTGTCTATCAATGCGACGTAAAAACTTAATAATGCCATTGCTCACTGAGACCCAATCACCACTACAATATACCGCGACAGATCTTCCATCTTGTCCCAGAATGCTCTTATAGTATTTTTGATTATTCTTAGCCTCTTCTTCACCCTTCCCATAATATTGACCAAGCCCGACTCCCGATACAACAAGCTCCGCTTCACCTTGAAAATCTTTATAGAGCTGATTGTTTTTTAGAAATAAAATTTCACTACCGGCAAAAACATTACTTCTAGTCCCCAGCACGATGTTTTTACCATCATAGAAAGATATCATGCAGCCCACACACGTTTCTGTTGAACCGTAACCATTAAATATTTTGGTATTTATGAGTGCTTTTCTAAAAACATCTACTACTTCTTTTTTGGCATCTTGAGTAGCAGAAACAAGAACACGTAAGGCTACAAAGTGATCACGAATATAATCTTCAGCTGAATTTTTATGAGCATCACAAATAGCTTCTAAAAATTTTGGGGGCAATATAGCGACAGTCAATTTGTTGTGATAATGAAAGTCGGCGTTACTCAATACATTACTCATGCGATCTAAACTGCCCGAAAGACACAACTCAGCGCCCGAACCAAAAGCCAGCAACATTTCCATAATACTAGGGTCTGATCGAATATCAAAAAATTGCGCGATCTTGTCTTCATCACTGATATCACAAAGCTTTGCGTGTGAGTACCATCGACTTAGTAGTGCTGAGTGATCTATTAACACACCCTTACTTTGACTCGTTGTTCCCGAGGTATAAATCAAATAAGCCGGATCCTCTGTAGTAATACGAATGCTGTTTTCAGCGCTCTTTTCATACTCTGTAGCGAACAGTTCTGAATAAGTCAGCAACAGCTGCTGGCAATCAAGCAACTTATGCAGTACAGCATTGTCAGTCTGAACGGAAATAACCGTCGCCACCTCGCTATCATTAATTCTATAAGCCAAATCTTCTTCACGATGTGCAGCGGATAGTGGCACATAAATGGCCCCAATGGACCATAGCGCTAATATTAGGGTATATAATTGTGAACACGGCATGCCATACACACCGATAAAGTCACCTTTTTTTATCTTGCGTTGCAAGAGATTTAAAGCGAGCTTAGTGATCTCCTGACTAAGCTCGCCGTAGGTAACCGCTTGATGAAGCTCCTCTCCACCCACTCGGCGAATAGCCAGTTTGCTAGGGTATTGAACACACACTCCCTGGAAATGATCTAAAAACGTGAGCTCAAGTATCTGCTGCTCACTGTGTGAATAACTTTTATACACTTACGCTATTTTCCTTTAAATTCACCCAAGGGTTACCATTATCAAAATAGGCTATCTTCAAATTAGACCACTGAAGAAGCCAATTTGCAATAACGGTAAAAGTACGGATAGTTATTCACTAGCTAATAAATAAAATGGTATCCATTGTATAATGTGCTCAAAATTCAAGACAGCAACGTTATTCACAGCGCTAGACATTAATGGTAATAACCCGATACGGAAGGATATCTCATGAAAATAAACGGAATAATCCCCCCCTTATTTGACAGTAAGGATTACTGCATTACGCTATCGGATCTTTTGAGCCTAACACTATTCTTTTGCATCAGTAAAAAGTCTTTAAACAAATATCAAACTAACGACTATGATCCTAATCAAATCTATTCGTTTATAAAAAATAGCCTGGAAACAACCGAGGAATCCATCAAACAGCTTAGCTTCATTACCTACTCATATACGCAATTATCATCATACTTGCAAGAGGTCCTTATTGAAATCTATTATGATAACGACATTATCGGGCTCTATGATTTGTCAGCTGTAGAAGAATCTCGATTACAATATGTTTTCATTGATATCTCATCTATAAAATCATTTCCAGAGCTTTGCTTTGTGGTCAAAACAGACCATCAATCGGCGCTAGATTTATTTAATTACTGTGAAAAATCTGCCATTAATGCCATGAAAACGCTTCACCATCAGCTATACCATTCAAAAAAATTACTCGACTTTTCTAACATTAAAAGTTTGATCCTCGCGACCTTTAGAGAACCAATGCAATCGCAGCTTAAAAACTCAAAGCCACTCAACGACTTCACTAATGATTTTTGTAATAAAGTCAATGCACTTATACGCCATAACGCCTTTGCTTAGAACGCCCTAACACATCTTTTAAGGAATTACAACCGTAATCAACACTCTACAGCGACGTGTGATTTTTACTCATAGTGTCCCCTGAAGGTTGACAGGTGGGCAATGGACGTTGCCTTGCACACTGTCAATCATAAGGACATCAGGAGCAAGAAAAATGAACCACACGAACATTGCTGGACACCGTACACTCACTGCAGCTGATAATAAGCTACATGATAGACCTCATCCAAAAGACAATCCACTATGGGATATACTGCTAGATGATTTCCCTGGCTATATATACCATAAAAAAATCCACAGCATGGCTTACATAAACGCTAACAATCAATTTTTAGAATTGATTGGCCTGAAAACGGTCAACGATATCGTCAACAAAACCACTGCCGCAATACCAGAAAAAACACACTTTGCCTCTTTCACTCGCTTTGTGAAGTTTCTCGATCAACTGGAAAAAACCGTGATCCACGATAAAATCTCTTGTAAAGATTCTATTTCCGAACCTTTTCTTGATGATCAGGGACAGATTCTTCAATTATCGTTGTCTGCCTCCTATCTATCAAATCCTCAAAGCCCCGATGAAGACTCCATTATTGTCTATGGGCGTAACATCACGCCAGCAACACCACATAATGAGCTACGCATCACCTATAACCATTTCTATGACGATAAGAAAGTCGCGCTCACTAAGTTTTTAGAGCATATAGGCTTTTCGTCTTACATTACCTATAAAAACAGAATTACACCATGCGAGTTTGAAGTGCTCAGAATATTAGCCGATGGTAACACTGCCAAAGAAGTTGCCAGAAAGCTGCACATCTCTTCTAGAACAGTTGAAACACATCTCGATAAAATAAAAATCAAGATCGAGGCTCGTAACAAAATAGAGGTCATGAAAAAGTTTTTATCTTGCTACAAAGCTTAATACTTTCCTATATATAAAGTGGGGGAGGATCCCCCCCACTGAATATAACTAGCCGAATATAACCAAGCTAATTTATTAAGCCGAATGAACCCGGATATACCATTTTTCTCCCGCCTGTTCCCATCGTGCACTTAATCTGTCCTAGTGAGGTAATGGCAACATATTTTAAGCCATTGTGTTTATCATGATGCATCACTTCAAAGTAGTAGTTATCAAACATTTTATTAACATCACTGCCCGTTAATGTTAAAGTTCCATTAGGCTTAAATCCACTAATCAACACGTTATGATTATACATTTTCACATACACCGACGAAGCCTTACAATGATAATAAGCGTGCTCGTTGTTATCTTTGGATAGACTATCGAAATAACACACACCACCAACACCTGATACAAAACAGTGATCGGCAAAAGCGCTCATTTGCATACAAGATATAAATAGCGTAGCAAGTCCAATTAAAGTATTTCGTTTCATAAAATTCTCCTTTGATTTAAAAAATGATGAGCTGTTATTTTATAAACCAGTACGACAGTAAACAATTGCGTGTTTTTGAAAAAAATCACTGTATTGACAGCATCACTTACACCAAAAAAGTTCTGAATCATCGCAATGCCACCCCCTTAAGAACTCCACTTTCAACTAACTTCGCGTTATACTTCGCCCAGTCTTCACCTATATCAAGGTTTATGTATGCGTATTCTTATAGTAGGATCAGGCGGCCGCGAACATGCTTTAGCCTGGAAAGTGGCTCAATCCAGCAGAGTCAGCCAAGTATTCGTAGCACCCGGAAATGGGGGCACCGCCCTCGAAAATAAAGTGGGAAACATCCCCATTGAGGCCACAGACATCCCGGCACTATTGAGCTTCGCTCAAAAAAACCAAATCGCTCTCACCATAGTAGGCCCTGAAAAGCCTCTGGAATTGGGGATTGTTGATGCCTTCAGAGATGCTGGCCAAGCCTGCTTTGGCCCTACCCAAGCGGCAGCACAACTGGAGAGTTCCAAAACATTCGCTAAAGATTTTTTGCAACGCCACCAAATACCTACAGCACGTTACGCCAGCTTTACCGATCTCAACGCCGCTCTGGCCTATGCTCTGGCACAGCCACTACCCTTAGTCATCAAAGCGGATGGATTAGCAGCAGGAAAAGGCGTTATCATTGCTTATGACCACCAAACTGCCCAAAAAACACTAGAGGGCATGCTTGCAGATAACTGCTTTGGTGCCGCTGGACACCGTGTCGTCATAGAAGCCTTCCTTGCCGGCGAAGAAGCCAGTTTTATAGTCATGGCCGACGGTAAACAGGCTCTCCCACTGGCTACATCCCAAGATCACAAAACCCTCAATGACGGCGACACCGGCCCTAACACCGGCGGGATGGGCGCTTACTCTCCTGCCCCCGTAATCACCCCAGCTCTACATCGCCGCATCATGGCGGAAATTATCAACCCCACCATACGCGGAATGGCTGCTGAAGGTCTTCACTACACTGGGTTTCTCTATGCCGGTCTCATTATCAGCCCAACTGGGGATCCTTCAGTTATTGAATTCAATTGTAGACTAGGCGATCCTGAAACCCAGCCCCTCATGCTACGACTACAGTCCGATTTGGTCACACTTTGCCAAAGTGCCTTAACCCAACAACTTGATAGCTCAACGGCCCAATGGGACCCAAGACCCGCATTGGGCGTGGTTCTTACCTCTCAAGGCTACCCAGACAGCACCGAGCAGGGCGCCGTTATCTCTGGCCTACCCAGCGAAGATTCTCACTCTCATAAACTCTTCCACGCCGGGACTCGTTTAGATCATAATAGTGTGCTTACAGCAGGCGGAAGAGTTTTGTGTGCGACAGCATTAGGTGATACTATTAGCGCAGCACAGACTAATGCTTATGCATTAACGGAACAACTTAGGTGGCCAGGCGTTTACTATCGCACGGATATAGGCCACCGCGCAGTAAAGAGAGGGTTATGAGTACGGATATTTTTTTAGCCCCTACGGTGACAATACTGAAATCAAACACAGTATTGGTGGAAAGCACCCCCATAAACCGTTCACACAACCTCAGTGAATCGGAGTTAAACTCCTATTTTCGCTCAGGTGCTTTTACCATCGAACAGGCACTAAACCCCCTGATCGCCGCCGCGGCGCCCTTGTTAGCCTTAGCCACAAAAGTGCATTTGCTAACCAGTCAACAAACCCCCGCAATGCTAGAATCACGTTTGGCCCACGAACTCTATTCTTTTGAGTGCCAAGCACGATCACAAAATTTCCGCACCCAGACTATACTCGCTGCACGCTACGCCATTTGCGCATTACTCGATGAGTTCATTCACAACAGTGAGTGGGGACAAAGGCACCACTGGGACCAAAACCATTTATTGCATGTATTCTACAGCACCCAGGCAGAGAGCGAACAATTTTACTCCATCTTACAGCGCGCTAGCTCTGACCCTGGACAACACCAAGAATTGTTAGAATTTTTCTACCTCTGTCTCACACTAGGCTATCACGGCAAGTACCGCGAAACCCTAGAAGACCAACAAACAAGACAGGCAATGATTGATGAACTTTACCAGTCATTACGTCGTTGCCGAAGTGAACTCTCT
>JBGSSQ010000351.1:0-4342 GCA_041736975.1 Gammaproteobacteria bacterium | reverse complement strand
TTGGTTATTCAATTAACGATACAATCGTTGTGTATGATAGAGTACGCGAAAATTTTCGCTTGATGCGCAAGGGGAGTGTACTAGAGATCATTAATCGTTCGATAAATCAGACGCTATCCCGGACTATTATGACATCAGGATTAACATTGGTTGTAGTAACAGTGCTATTCTTTTTTGGTGGCGAAGTGTTACGTGGATTTTCGGCTGCATTGATCGTCGGCGTGATTATCGGGACTTATTCATCAATTTATGTTGCGGGATCTTTGGCAGTAACCATGGGACTAGAGCGCAAACATTTGATGCCTGTTGAGCGTACTGACGAGTTGGGCGATCGGCCTTAACTCGTTTGAGTGACTTCAGGGGTAATTTGTTGTAGCAGTGATTTAAAGAGCTTAACGTTGCCTGCGACAATATTCCCCGAAGTCATGAAATTCTCGCTGCCATCGAAATCACCAATCATTCCCCCGGCCTCCTTGATGAGCAAAGAGCCAGCAGCGAAATCACCGATATTGGCATTCATTTCCCAAAATCCATCAAAACGGCCAGCGGAGACGTAGGCAAGATCTAGAGCTGTAGAGCCTGTACGGCGCATTCCAGATGTTTTACTGAAAACCTTAGTAAAGAGCTTCCAATAAAGGTCTGAGGTTTCAGTGGGCTTCTTGGGCAACCCTGTGGCAATAAGTCCGTATTCTAAGCGCTGCGTATCTGAGACTCGAATGCGGGTATTATTCAATTTGGCTCCACGCCCGCGGCTAGCGCAAAACATTTCATCACGTAGTGGATCAAATACAAGGCCATGTTCTAGTTTGCCTTGATTTTGGTAAGCAATAGAAATGGCGTAATGCGGCACGCCATGTATAAAATTGGTTGTTCCCACCAGCGCATCAATAATCCAGACTGATTCGTACTCCGCAGCAGATTTCCCGCTCTCTTTGTTGACTACTTGATGGTCAGGATAGGCGGTTTGAATCGCACGCGCTATTTCCTGTGCAGCAACCATATCCACTTCTGTTATAAAATCGAAGGGGCTATTTTCAATAATCTTCACTTTGTCTAAGCGCTCTGAGGCTTTAAGTATAAGTTTACCAGCAGTGCGAGCAGCATTCTCAGCAATATTGAGCAAAGGGTGCATAATGAGCCTCTATGATTAAATCAGAACGAAGAGTATCAGGCTAGCGGGTCTAAGGTCAATGCTGCTCATTTTCTTTTCTGTGGGAGTTGTGGAATATTACTGATACTTCCACCTGAAGTGCTATGACTGTTGCGGACACTGTTATTAACGCTGCTGCGGCTACGGGCAATATTACCACTAGTAGGACTACTGCTATTAGGGATTTTGTTAAGATTAAAGGTAAGTCGTTGGGATGGAATCACTCTACTAGGACTTTTAATTGGATTATCTGTAGAGTGATCTAGAGGCTGTGTGGACACAGAAGAGGGGGCTCGTGGTGAACGCTGCTCGTAAGCTTCAGCAGAGTCACTTGAGGTCTTCTTGGGTATCATAGGCAGATGTGGTATTACAGCACTGGAGGGAGTCAGTGGCGGCGAGTTCATCTCTGAGCCTGGTCTGCTTCTTGGTGAAGGGATCGCTGCCAGTTCGAGTAAAGTGGTCGGTTTAGTGTTGGTGGCGGTGGCGCTTCTCTCTCTGCTTATAGGGGGTCTGTTTCTAGGGGATGTGGCTTTAGAAAATGTACCGAAGGGTGAGCTGTTAGTGGTTTTACACTGTCTATCTGCCATAAAACGGTTAACTGATTGGCTTAAATCTGAATTAAGGCATTGTTGCCTGTATATTGCAATATCATGGTTTCTGATCGCATCGGATAAGCGGTTGTAAGTGCCTTCTTGTTGCCAAGTTTCCATGGGTAGTTCAGATAGTGCGCGTAATAGTTCAAGTAAGAGGCTTAAATCTGATGATGAGCGTCTGTCCTCAACATTGGTAGAATACAATTCAAAGAGTCTCAATAGGCCCATCACAGCAATATCCGGGTGGGTAATTATTATAAATGGGCGATTCTCTAAGGATAAAATCGGCGAATCTTTAAAGACACGCTTATAAAGGTAGCCATAAAGATTTTTACTGGTTTGGAAGTTATCAAGAAGAATTTGTAAACCAGCCGCTGAGGAGCAGGTCAACTGGAAGCCTGAAGGATCTGAATCAGTGGAGAATTCATTGTACGACACAGTGAATTGCATTTTTTTGTAATCCACTTTGCAGGGTAATTTATCTAGGCTAAAGTGATGGCGAGGTCTTGTAATTTCATCAGCGTAGGCTAAAAAGCGAGTGTGTAAAATGGTCTTTGCAGCGGCGTTGAAGCTTTTAGAAACAAGCTGAGTATTGGCAAGATCACCCTCATCAGTTAGATGGTTTAAAATGAGATTCAACATGGGAGATGTTTCTTGATTGATGAATTGGCCGAATGTTTTGATGGTCTCTTCAATTCTTTTTACTATTTCAATGCTTTCTACCAGTTCCTTTTTTTGGCCTGGGTCGATATAGATAAATCTTTCTGAACTATCAAGATAGTGTTTGATTTTTACCAACAGCTCAGTAACAGAACCTTGAGCCCTGAAAAAATCTAGATTACTTTTTATTAGTAGTGCGTAGTTGTACAGTGATGGAAGATATCCGTATTTACCGATAGCCTCCTCTAGATAATTGATGGCTTTCTGAATAAAACGATTGAGCTTATTTTCGTCATGGTCATAGTAGGTCATAATATAATAATAAATTTCTTTTGAATAAGGGAAGGTAGCAAGAGGGCACATTTTATCATCCATGGCGCGCTCTAAATAGCTGATACACTTACGTATAATGAAGAAATCATAAATGTTTTCTCTATTTTGAAGAGTGACATTATACTCTTCAAAACTGAAGGTGTTGACTTTTTTTTCTAATTTTTTGATATCGTCTTCATGCATCCAAAGTGGATCTCTGCCACTATTGAGGAAATTCAGCCAGGTCTGTGCTTCAATGTAGCATCTTTCTTCTTTGATAGGGGATTGTTTGGCGGTACACAAATTATCTTTAAACAGGGTAAGATACGTTTGCGAGCGATTATTATTATCTTTGAGGTGTCTACACCAAATTGATAGCGCATAATGGAAATACCCAAGATGGCTAGAATTATGAGAAGATCTTTCAATCCTATCACTTGAGGTATTTTTCCTGTTTGCGGAACGATCTATTACTGGGCTTGACTCAGCCGTAGGTGATGAGGATGAACTAGCGCTTTTGATGGAAAGTGCACTAGCTTTGCGATGGTTTAGTTGACGTAACCCTTTAAAGGAGCCTGGTTTTTTGTCAGGTAAGGAGGGCGTAGGCGCTGCTATTGAGGCAGCTGACGCTGTTCTCGTTCTTGGTCGAGCTGCTAGCTGTTTCGTTGTGTCGGGTGAGATTTTAGATACTTTGTCATTTAAGCTGTTAAGACCAGAAGGGGATGGGGTGGTGTCTGTTAATGACATTAAATGGTTTGTTGAAACTGAGATTGACAGCTTTGCTAGTTGTTCTTGGAGGACAAAGTTATTTTCATTGAATGCCATTTCTGCGAATACCCCTTCAATTTGTCCTGGATAATGGCGTGTGAAACTAAAAAGTGTCGAGTTTGTATCGGCATTGTTACTCTTAATAAGTAGAAGGTTAATTTGAACTAGTTGTTCATCAATTTCTTCAAGGTAATCTTCCCCACCAGGTACAACTGTACCTGGGCTATGTATTGAAGAATATAATAAACTGCGTAAATAGGTTAATATTTTATTGGTAATGTAATTTTCATCGAAATCATATGCTTGCCATCCTTCGATTTGCTCTTTGAGATAGCCGTTATTGATGGCATCAGCATAAATGGGGCCCCAGATGAGTAAATGGCGGTTAAAACCCTGCTTACGAAGAATATCACATATTTTTAGGGGATTAGGCCCCTTGTTATAGCATTCGTTAATGGCAATAGTGACGTGCTTATGGTCAGCTGAGTGCGTATTGCAGAGGTGATATATGGCAATTTCCAATCCAAAAGGATAGTCTTCAATAAATAAGTTTTTATATGTTTGAACTCGTATTTTCGCTGTTTCACTCAGTGAAGGTTCTTCTGGCACGGAAGATTTATCTAGTAGTGATAGTAGTGATTTCTTGGTCCTACTAAAAGAGAATCTTTCTGTAGACCCCGGAGTTTCTGAATTCATGAGATAATTGACAAGAGCGAGTTGAGTTTCAAGTGGATAATCGTAGTCCGAATTTTCAAAGTCACGCTGGTCATTGTTAAGCCTGAGCTTAGTAAGCTGTTCTTCTAAAGAAGGGATTTTATCGATAAGAATTTTGTTATTTGTAAACTGGGCTAGTTTTATT
>JBGSSQ010000349.1:0-7705 GCA_041736975.1 Gammaproteobacteria bacterium | reverse complement strand
CCCGCTATAGGCGTTAATCATTTGGAAGGCCATTTACTAGCGCCAATGTTAGAAGAAAAGCCCCCTAGTTTTCCCCACCTCGCCTTATTAGTGTCGGGCGGGCACTGTGCCTTAATCCATGTTGAACAATTCGGTGATTACCGCATTATCGGTGAAACACTGGATGATGCGGTTGGTGAAGCTTTCGATAAAACAGCTCGCATCCTTGGCCTACGCTACCCTGGTGGCCCAGAGATTGCGGCTCTAGCTAAAGGGGGGGATGACACCCACTATGCTTTTCCTCGCCCTATGACAGACCGTCCCGGACTAGACTTTAGCTTTAGTGGGCTTAAAACTTTTGCCGCTAATTTATTTCATCAGGTAGGCCAAAACTCAAACACACACGCTGATATTGCAGCGGGTTTCCAACGTGCGATTATTGATACTCTAGTGATCAAAGCACGACGCGCATTAAAACAAACAGGTTTGAAATCACTAGTGGTATCAGGTGGAGTCAGCGCAAATCAACTATTAAGACAAGAACTCGCAGTCATGGCCAACACCCAGGGTATAGAATTGTTTTTCCCCCGCCCTGAATTCTGTACAGACAACGGGGCGATGATCGCCTACGCTGGATACCAACACTTAAAGTTAGGTCAGCAAACAGACGTGGCCATCAACATTGAGCCGCGTTGGCGTATTGACCATAATCAATAACGCCCCATAAGATTATTGATTAACGATATCCCACATAATCTTGCCGGTTTTCACCACAAGTTGCGAGCCCCTTTCGGTGGTAGCAAAGGCTGAAATACCTGGGTCAGCATGATCTATCTTGGCATGAACTGCGCCTGCCCAAAGGAACGAGTTGTTTTGCTGAGAGTAAAGACTGATTTTTTTACCACCACAATCATAATACAACATTATTTCAGGCCCGGGCCCGAAATAGTCGTCCTAGAGATAAAAATTCCCACCAATACCCGGCGCTATGCTACGAGGTGGCATTGAGTTTTTCAAAAAACCATATTTCACGTCAAAGTAATCTAACTTACAAGTATTAGTTGTGTGGTTAACGATACTGATAGTGATACCATCGTAGCCATAGGAGAGTATAGCACGTGGTTTATCAGCAGCATAACTCTGCAGTGATAACAAGGCCGTGACTAAAAGAATTAAGCGTTTGAAGTTTTTCATAGGAGCCTCTGATTAAATTAATTTATAGACAATGAAGGTCATGTTGGCGACAAGTTTTAGTTTACGACACATGATTCACTGCCACCATCCAAACAAATCACTTTATAATCTTTATCTGGTGAGGTCACGCGTACCGATGCAACTTCCTTGAGGTTATAGTATTTAAAATCGCTTTTAAAAAGCAGACACTGGGCAGTTTTCTGATTGAAATACACAAAAAGTCGAAGCGTTTTCGAACCCATCCTAGGATTATGAACCTCAACAGAGTGTGGGCTCACAACACCATCAACCATTTGTTCGTCAGGATAACGACCAAACTGATAAGAAATAGTTGAGTTGCTATCATTGTAAATCATCAATGAATTAGCTACTCTAGGCGTATCGCCCTGAACATTCCATGGATTTGCTATTATTTTCATCGAAAAACTAGCAGAAAACATCATAACGAGAACCGAGAGTAAGCGTTTCATGTATTTTGTGTCCTTATAGGTTACTATAAAATTGAATCTCGCATATCTATTCTACAGATTTGAGCAGTAAAAGTCTATAATTTTTAGGTGTCCCGAGCAGTTGCTGCTAGTTTTTTTTAAACAGTGACATAAAATCAGATACCCGCGTTGACTCCAGATTTTTTTGGTCGCCGTATAACGCGAACAACTCATTAGCAACCTCGGGAGTGAAATGCGTCATCACTCTACTACGAAATTTACTCTCGAGAACCGGCAGCACTTCTTCACGACGACGCGGATGCCCCAAAGGATATTCGATTAAAATCTCTTCTGTGGAGGTGCCGTCGTTAAAAATAATTTTTAATGCATTGGCAATAGCACGTTTTTCAGGATCATAATAATCTTTGGTAAAAGAGGGGTCTTCTGTGAGATGCATTTTGTTACGTAAAGCATCGATGCGAGGATCACGCGCAAAATGGTCGTCATAAAGATCGGCTGTTAATTCACCAAACACCAAGGCTGCTGCTACCATATACTGCAAACAATGGTCACGATCGGAGCGGTTATTCAGGACGCCCGTTTTATTGATAATACGCATAGCCGGCTCTTGTGAACGAATTTCTATACGCGCTACATCGTCCCACTTTAGTTTGACTTTTTCGTAGAGTTTCAGTGCGGCTTCTACCGCTGTCTGCCCATGAAATTCTGCTGGAAAACCAGGCTTAAATAAAATATTTTCCATCACATAGCTAGAAAATTCTCTATTGACAATGAAGGGAGCGCCGTTGAAATAAACATCGTAAAATCCCCAGCGTTTGGCTGTTAAGGCGCTAGGTATACCCTCTTCACCACGTAAGGCCAGTTGCGCCAACCATACCGCTCGACTGGTGGCATCGCCCGCAGCCCACGATTTGCGGCTGGTGGTATTGGGACTATGGCGATACGTTCGCAGCGGATGCCCGTCCACTATAGCCAGTGAGATCGCATTGGCAATTTGATTTTTATCGCCACCGGCTAACGCAGTAGCCACAGCAGTAGATGCAATTTTAACTAAAATGACGTGATCAAGCCCTATACTATTAAAGCTATTTTCCAAGGCTAAAACCCCTTGAATTTCATAGGCTTTGATCATGTAGCTGAGAATATCTCTCACAGTAAGTTCCGGTTGAGATCGACTGTGTTTTACACGACTCACAAAATCAGCCACCGCTAAAATAGCACCTAAATTATCAGAGGGGTGTCCCCATTCTTTGGCCAACCAGGTGTCGTTATAATCCAACCAACGAATTAAAAGCCCTATGTTAAAAGCCGCTTCTACCGGGTTCAATTCAAAATGAGTCGCGGGTACTCTAACGCCTTGCTCAACGAATTCGCCACCGACCACAGGCCCCATTAATCGCTGACACTCAGGATTGCCTGTGGCTAAAATCGCACACGCCAAGGCATCAAACAAGCATAATCGAGCAGTGTTAAACGCTTCTTTAGACGTGATTTCAGTATCAGCTACATACTCAGCGATCTGTGTAATTAACGGATCAAATTCCTGTGTCATGCTAATTCCTTTGAGTAATGAGAAACGACATAATCATCCACTAACTGGGTAAATTCAGCCGCAATATTGGCGCCCCGCAATGTCGCAGCCTTTTCGCCATCGATAAAAACAGGGGCCACTGGCTCTTCGCCGGTGCCTGGTAAACTAATACCAATATTGGCCTGTTTACTTTCTCCAGGACCATTGACAATACAGCCCATCACCGCCACCGTCATTGCTTCAACCCCAGGATATGATTTGGACCAAAATGGCATTTTAGCTCGCAGATGATTTTGTATTTGCTGCGCCAATTCACGAAAAAATGCACTGGTTGTTCGGCCACAACCCGGACACGCTGTCACCATGGGCATAAAACTGCGCAAGCCTATGGTTTGCAGTATTTCCTGGGAAACGTAAACTTCGCGTGTACGTTCAGCACCAGGCTCAGGTGTTAAAGACGTGCGAATAGTGTCACCGATACCGTCTTGTAGTAACACCCCCATTCCTATGCTGGAAGCCACAATACTTTTACTGCCCATGCCCGCTTCAGTCAGCCCCAAATGTAAGGGGTATTGGCAACGCTCTGCTAACATACGGTAAACAGCGATTAAATCTTGGACCTGACTCACCTTCGTAGATAAAATGATATTATTGGCCGACAAACCTAATTCTTCAGCAAAAGCAGCACTGCTAAGGGCTGACTGCACCAGCGCTTCGCGTATCACAGCTTGTGCTGAGAGAGGTTCCGGCAGCTTTGCATTTTCATCCATCAACTTAGCCAATAAGACCTTATCTAGACTGCCCCCATTAACACCAATGCGAACGGGTTTATCAAAGGCCATTGCCACTTCAATCATCTGAGTAAATTGTTTATCGCGCTTCTGCCCAAAACCGACATTGCCAGGATTGATACGGTATTTCGCCAGGGCTTTTGCACACTCTGGAAAGGCCGTCAGTAGAAGATGGCCGTTATAATGGAAGTCACCAATTAACGGAATATGGTAGCCCGCAGAGTCTAAAGCATCACGAATAAAGGGCACTTCTTGGGCTGAGGCCTCATTATTCACAGTCAGTCGAACTAATTCAGAACCGGCATCGGCCAAAGCCTTGACCTGCTCCACCGTCTTCGCTCTATCGGCGGTATCGGTATCGGTCATTGACTGTACAACGACAGGAGCGTCCCCTCCCACAGTAATATGCCCAATGGCTACCGGAATACTGTGTCGTCGTTTATTCATGCGCTACCTCTATATGTCACTGTAAAAATTCGAGCTTAGCAGAAGAAAGGCACATGTCAACGATACTGGATTAGTAATATTGATAACCCCCAAATCATTTGCATTGGCTTAGTGCCCCTTGTTTCTCACAGAATCCTTCTATATAATAAGGTGAGCAGAAAAAATATTTTAACCTGTTTTTTGCGCGCCTATGGCTTGATTCTTTTTAGCATGAAGCAAGCAAAAAAAGCCAAAAAACGAGGAAACAAAGCGTTTCAAGAAATAAATCAGTTAATATTCTGTTAATACAGAGGCAGTATACTGATACACAGAACCTAATAAATTAAAACAGGTGAATCATGAAATTAGCTGACGAAAATAAATTTACAAGTTACCAAGCTAGCCCACTAGGCAAGATCTTGGCTGGATTGCTACAGAAAATAGTCCAACTTAAAACCCAGTACCCACTGACCAATGCCAGCTCAAACGAACACACTGAAGCAGCCCAAATCGTTAATGACCTTGAGGCACTACTTCAAACCCTACATACCATCATACTACCTGCGTTTAGCGAAGGAAATAAACCCAATATTTTCAGCCTACTCACAAACAACAGAGACCTCTATCAGCTTTATGAAAAGAATCAGAGGCTCTTCAGCATTGACAATAATGGGCAGCTAAACTTCCCTGTAGCTCACCCTATGACCTACGGGCTCGCTTTAGAATTAGCCCGATTCATCAATGCTCTTGCACCCACTGATCTTAATGAGCTGATCCCATTCTTAAATCCGCAGGCCTTAGCCTGTAATCTGCACAATGGGCTTGTAGGGAGTGCAGTCCAATATGCACTGGGTATGACACTTATCACCACATTGAATCCCAGCAACGATATAAAGCCGACTTATGCCTATGATTTCTTGTGGAATCCGGGGAAAGACCAGCAACTCACTCATCATAATATCTCTGAATATTACACTAGTTACTTTCAAACAGGATTCGCGGCACTACTCGATAAATTACAAGGCTATCATGCCGAGTTTATTAATAACGAGGACTTATCAAACCAGCTGGAACAATTGCCTCTTTTACAAGCCTTTAAAGCAACGGCGACTCAGCTAATCGAAGACACTGTTTCTATAGCCGACGTGAGTTCTACTGTAGTAGATCAACTTGATGAAACACAAGGTCTAGGACAAATTACTGATATAAACCATGCATTGGTTGATTTAGAGCAGCTACAAAAAAATCTCATCACTAAACTCACAGCGCTCAATGACATAAAAAAATCTCCCCTGCCTTTATTGCTTAAAGCGTATGCCCAATCTCAACATAAAGCAGACCAGCCTATTGAGGGCAAAATACCTCAGGAGCTACTACAAGTCATACCCGATTCTAATGTTGAAGGGCTCCTCGCCCTCAGAGCACAATTCAGCTATTTAATTGACCAGCGCATCGAAGCAACAAATAGCAGTATGAGACAAATCCAAGAAACCATGTACGCCTTATTTGAGAAGAAAGACCGTGCCATTATGGATTGGACTCAGTCATGCACTCAGACTGCCGACACCTACTCTAGCGAGATGACTGAACTGCGTGAAGCGCTGCTTGCCCTTCACAACGCTACGAACAAAATTGTAGTAGCCAATAATATTAATTCACTTGAGCAAGCCATTAACACGATGGCACAAACACGGGAAAGCGTTCAATCTTTGCAAGTCACTGCTGCTGCTTTGTTAGCAAAAGCAACCAAAGCCGCTCAACTCGACCACCAATTCGATCACCTTGACCAAGAAATGCGATTGCAGCAAGCATTGACAGAGATCATGCACCCGGCCATTGAAACTATAAATCTCATCACCCGTCAGATAGATCATCATCTAAATGACTTGAATAAACGCACTGATACCTTACAAGCTAAGTTACATAATCTTCGTGCTAAGGAAGCATTTGCTGAAAATATGGCCTCTGCTAATCCAGAAACACTCAAAGGATTAATCAAGCAACATCAAGAAAATCTTCTGCAAACAAATAAAGACCTTAATTTGATTCAGGCAGTGCTACCCACACTGCAACCACAAATCGCTGAAATCGACAGCGCTATCGCCACTCTGGATGCAAAGGCAAAAACACTACAAACTCAACGCCTCGAGCTTGAGGGCCTTCAACAGCCACTCATCGCCGAAGCATTAGACATTGTGACACAACTTCATAACAATGGCGGCCCGGAACTAGCAAATTTGATGACAGATAAAAATAGCTTTAGCACATGGTCTGATCAACAAAGCACTTATCTCAATGATGTATTAAATGAACGCATCGGCAATCATCAACCACCTGAACACTTTGACGCCATTATCACTGCCCTAGCTGAAGTTCAGCAATGTTTTGAAGAAGAAAACACCAAAATCCCTTACAATAATATAGACCAACTGGAATCGCTTAAAGTGATCTCCACAGACGCTAAGGCACCTGGCTTCATAACCTTGCTCAATATCCTAGAACTTTCAGAAGATGAATCCAAAAGCCTGATGTATTTCCGCTCTTGCGTAGAAGCCTATCTGTGGTTCAACCGACCTGCTCAAGACGCTGTAGACACTCAACGTGCTCACTTATGCAAAATTATCGAAGATAAATATCAAAATGCCATTGCACAACGTGACACGAGCAGAATAAATGTTGAAGCTAACAGTGCTTTACAAAATTCAGTTAATCGATTCTCAGAAATTAAAAACCAGGTAGAAGCCTACCACAACGACAAGGATCCTCTCTTAGAAGATATTCATGCGCTGGAATTGCAACGCCAAGATTACACTAGTAGACTCGCTGACCTACGCCAACATGCCACTGAGACCGCACAAAGACAAGACAATCTAATTGCAACGCAACAGCGTTTGTCCCAAGGTAGTGATATTTTGGTGAATAGCGCATCATTAATTGAAGCTATTAATGACTTCCATTCGGCTTTGGAAACTAACAAGCCTTCATTACAAGACTTAGCCAACGAACAAGCTCGCCTGCAAACTTTGTCTAAAGAACTACAAGCACGCATTGCTAAGACCGCTACCCCTGAAGAGTTCTCGCCAGTCATGAAGAACATAACCAGCCTACTCTACACCTTGCATCAACGTCTTGAAGAAAAAGCACGGGATGCAGAAACTGCGGCTAGAATAACACCTGAACTCTCAGACGATGAAGTATTTTCTGATATTGAAGCCCTGTTTCCTGGTGAGCTTGGGCAAGCTCACAGTGAGTCTAACTCTGTTGAGGAAATGGTACCTGTTGACATCGTCAATCTTAATAACAGTCAAAATGCCCAGCCTGGTTCAAGGGCTGAT
>JBGSSQ010000328.1:0-8040 GCA_041736975.1 Gammaproteobacteria bacterium | reverse complement strand
GGCTCGTTTGAGTAATAATACTTTTTCTTTCTGGCTAATGACGCCACCCACTACAAAACCTTCAATCCCCTCATTTTTTGCTTGAATTAACTGAGCAGTAGGGGACTCTACAAGACTGCAGCGAAGAAAAAAACCACGGATAGCGTTTTTGGTTTCTTGGCTAATGTTATACTTTTCTAGCTCATTAGCGCCTAGCCAAGTGTATCCTTCATGCTCATTATCATCGATCATCAGATTGCGAATATTGTCGCAATCAACAATGAAATTGAGCTGGCGTGTCAGTTTTCCGGACTGTGATCTATAGTCGAATGATGAAAGAAAATCCTGTGGCATGAACTTATCTAAGTTAGTTTCCTCTTTAACTTCACGTTGAAGGGCTATAAGAAGAGGTTCGCCATCTTCAACTTTACCGCTAGGCAACTCATAAAGACCAGGCATGAAATCATGTGCAGCTCTTTTGAGGCATAAGATTTTTTCGCTACCTGGCTTTTTAATGATTGCTGCCACAACAAATCGATCGATTAGATCAATTTTCGCCTGTTGGACTAGTGAGGGTAAAATAATATCGAGTGATTTATGCATAATAATCTCCGTTGATTAAAAAAGTAATTTACGGATTGAGATTACAGCTATGACTAATCACATTCGACTCGAAAAAGTACTAGAAGAATAACCTGGTAGTATTACTAGGTTACGTCTTAATCACTGGTTTTGCTCGTAATTACTGCAGGTATCATTGGTAACTCTGGCAGCTCTATTTCAAAGTCAAACGAAATACCTTGTTCATTCTCATTAACAACATGGAGAATGATCATGAAATTGCGAAATTTGAAAGAAACTGTTTTGAAATATGAATATGGTATTACAGTGACAGAGGCGGATATTATTGAGGTGCTCAATCCGCATGATAATACGAAAATGTTCTTATATTTTAACGTGGATGATATTAAGAATTATAATAAGGCAAATGAGGTAGTGCATCATAAGTTTAGTGCTCTACTGAATGAGGGCATTGAAATGGCTCGTCAGCAAGGACAGGCAGGCATTAAGAAATTATCAAAGTGTGCTGCACAGGTTGAGTTTACCATCAACGGTAATTCAATCAAAAAATCCATTGATTACGAAATCAAAATCAACAAGTCAGCATCACGTATAGGCGTGGTGGCATTTCAGTCTCGTGATCTACATAGTCCGACTTTGCTCGTTGCTGCGCTTTTTATGGAAGATGGCTTGCATCAAGGTAAGGCTAAAAAATATTGCAAGCATGCGTATTTACTAGACAAGCATGGTTTGTTTCAAAGGGCGCAGTCTAAAGCTGAGTTACCACAGCAGCAGAAGAGGGCAGTATTGTCTTTGTAGTATGTGTGGCAGATAGTGAGGCTTAAAAGACAATCAGCTATTTGATTTTATCTGGCAAGGTTTCACCTGGCACTGTACATAGCCTACACGAAGTAGATCAAATCCATAAGATTAACTGGTGGGCCGTCTGCGATTCGAACGCAGGACCAAAGGATTAAAAGTCCTCTGCTCTACCGGCTGAGCTAACGGCCCAAAGGTGGTTAATATACCTGTTCTGACGAAAATATCAATGCATAATTGTATATTTAGTCGCAGCTATTTTGTGGTTTGGGCAAACAGCACTATCTATACTGTGTTGACACCGCTAAAATATGTTAAATATGCCATTATGGCGCTTTAATTGTCATATACGGGCAATTTTCTGCGGGGCTTGCGAAATGACGAAATTCGGGAGCCGACCACACACTATCCTGCCAAATGCTTCTAGACTAATGACGTTTGGTCCATATGGCACTAGGCTAGTCTGCCAACCTTAGCCCTTAGTTTGCTTTGTTCTTGTGTTGATCCCTCTGGTTCGGATGAGGTATTCCAATGCTTTTCTAGTATGGCTGGCGCGCTTGTGGTCTTTTTCTTCAGAAAGAGATTAGGGGCAGAAGCACTGCGTACTAGTTGCATTCTCTTAGTTTTAGCAGGTTGCTTCTCAACGGTTGATTCGGCACGGTCGCGTGATCCAAACTCATGAGTAGGTGTTGATGGGGCGCTTGAGCTGGTTGTTTCGTTATTATTGTAGATTGAGTCGTCTCTAGGAAAGTGGCTTCTTTCTAGTCCTATCAACAAAGAGGCTTTCTGCTCACGTTGGAGTGGCTTAATTTTGTCGAAGATCTGCCCGTCTTGGAAAGAACTGGGTGAGGCTGTTGGAAATATAACGGGTATGGTGGCTTTGGGATCAAAGAACTCTTTTAAAATTCTGTGGGCATCAGGGGTGAGAAGAATTCTTTGTTCTAAGACAGCAAATATGGAAATGCAATAGTGTGTAAAGGCGGTAATGGGTTTTTTACACGCTTCAAGCTTGTTATTAATAATGTTCAGGTAGAAATCAATTATAGAGCAAACCGCTACACGAGTATCTGGATCGAGTTGTTCTGTTTTCAGTATGCTTTTTTGTAAGCAAGTGAAGAATAAAGTCGCATGTGGATCTTGTTTGGCTAAGATATAGTAGTCTGTGAATATATTGATGCATTTTAGAATAAAATCAGGGTCTGTGATCGGGCATAGGCCTCGGTATAATAGTAAATCGATTAATTGATCAGATAATGTGTTTTGAGTGCTAGACCAAGTGATGATGCTCCACAAGCAAGCGATAGCAAGAGGAGATTTCTCAGATAGCACTTCGAGCTGCTTTTTCGCATCTTTTTTATCTGTGTTACTGCTAAATAGCCCTACGGTGGGGGCGGCATTATATTTTTTGAGCTGATCTAGAGCGTGCAGGTTAAGTCGCATATCGTCGAGTCGACGAGTATATTGGTCTACTAAGCGTGTGTGCATTTGAAGGTGGCGAATAACAAATTCACGGTATTGCCCAAGAATATTTTCGTATTCTTGGTTGCTTAATCTCATCATGGCAGCTTCAAGTGCGCTTCGATAATGTAGGTCAATTGCTTCTATTAGATTACTGTTGTCACCGGAATCCATGTGAGTTTCCATGAGCATAGCCAGTTTGCAGTGTGATTTAGGATACCCTAAAAGTCCTGATTGATAGAGTAAATATTCCACTTGGTGAAGCATTTGAATACTATTTTCAGATCCCTCGTTGAGAGAGCTTTGTATGTTGAGTAATGCTAGTGCAAGCTGATAAGAGTTGCGTCGAATTGCACTGATTAAGCTCAAGTCAACACCATAAGTGCCTTTATTTTTCGGTGAAATGAGATCGTAAACAGCTTTAAAATAGCCCAAGGCTTCTTGAGCATCGTTAAGAGATTCAATGCCATCTTTGACGGGTATTGACAGTGTATAGAAATTGGCGAGCGTGGCCTGTACCCAGTAGTCTTTAAGGAGTTTTTTGTCGAATTCTATTAGCTGTTTTATCAGTAACTCTCTCTCTCTGATGGCAGAGCGTAGGTACGCTTGTTCAAGTATAGTACAAGCTTTTTGAGGGTTTTTAACAAGATAATTTTGGACCCCTGCCATCAAGCATCGGCTCAGAAATCGAGCGGCTTGAGCGTGCGTTGTATTTTTATTGTAGACGGCAAGTTCGGTGCAGGCTAGAGCAATGTCAATGAGTGATTGGGTTCTGGCTTCTTGCTCTTCAAAGATTGAAAAGTGCTTGTGGATGTCTTGGGGGAGGGTGCGTGGTACAAGAGTAGCAATGGCTGTTTTAATGAAATGAACAAGAGCTGGGCGAAATTTATCATCGACGATGGTTTTTATGATGATATTTTTGCCTATTTGATAGAGGGCTTCAGATGACTCCGTGCCTATGCGAATTAAATTGGAGAATTGCGCTGGGGCTACAAATTCTTTTGCAATTAAGTGCGAGTAAATGATGATGGCTTTTTCTATAGCGCCCAGCGCTTCTAATCGAGCAGCAATTAAAAATTTACTGGCGAAATTTTTAGATTGATTCACATGTGAAAATAGGGTCTCGATGGATCTTCTTTTCTCTTCGGCTGTTATTTCATTTGGGCAGTTAGTGAATGCTCGTAAACACTGTAGGGAAATTTCTGAGTAGGCTGCTTTGAAAACGTTGTGATCGCTCCAGCCGCCCTTATTGTTGTAGAGTGTTTGGTATTGGTCAAAGATGCTTTGTCGCTGTAATGCGGTACAGAATGCCAAGCTAAGAGAAGATTTATTGGTGTGTGTAGCTCTTGTGATCAGTGCAAACTTTTGTTTCTCCATTGCCTCATAGTATGCGCTCGGTTTTTCCAGAAGATACTTAGCATTTAATTGTGATGTAGTTAGAAGCTGAAATGATGTGTATTCAAGCTCTTCAGATCTGAATGTGCTGATTGTGCCGGATCTACGTTTACTCTCAGGGGAGCGTAAGGGTGATTTTACTTCCATTGTCGTGTCTCCGACTGGTAGTGATTAATAATCTTAGTATCCGCGGATTTTAGGGATAAAGCAATACTGGAATTTCCCCAATATACAGTCTTAAATGCGTAATCTAACGTGAGGATAATCACCATAGGTTATATGTGAGTTATCTTATTTTTTGGCATAAATTTTTATCGTAGTCTGTTGGATATGGTATCCTTCAGTGTTTTTTACTAATTCAAGGCTGGGTGAGTATTTTCTTTTTATTTAGATAAATTCTTGAATGAATGCGTATTGAGTTGAATCAAAATCTGTTGTGTTTAGTGTGACTAGTAGGAGTGTTAAGTCACTATTGATTTCTACACAACTAACCACATGCCCAATGATGTTCTGATTAGAGTCGAGTACGGCCATGTTGGGTGAGTGGGTCACGGTGGGGGTAGTCAAAGTCCAATACAATCCACCCTTTGCTTTGCTAAGGTGCTCAGTGCGCGCGACAATTTCTTGGCCTAAATAGCAACCCTTTTTGAAGCTGATGGCATTAAGGCGAATAAGGCCTAGTCGGTGAGGGGTGTATTTTGCAGAGGTTTCTTGGTTTAAGGTTGGGACACCGACTAGGATGTTGTACGCATCCCAAATTTTTCTATTTTCCAGAGTGAAGGAGCTGGGCAGGGTGTCAGTGTGAAGTATGAGTTCCCACCTCGGGATTGCGCTGGGAATTCGGTAGGCTGTGTAGCTATCTGTAGAGATTACTTGGTCAATCTCGTCGGGAAGACTGAGGGTGGGGAGTAAGGTGTTTTGCCGTAGAATCCCTATGTGTTGGTGATGTGCGGTGGAGATTTCTAAGGTGACACGAGAGAAAGCGGCATACCGTCGCATCGTTTTAAGGACAATCTCGATGATGTCGGTGTCTACGATTAATAGATATTGTTGATCAACCTGGATAATACGAAAAGTGCCCACTACACGGCCTTTAATATTGCAGTAGGCGGCTAAGCGAGACTGGGTGGGGGTGACCTCCAAAAGATCGCACGTCACCTGCCCTTGCAGGAAATTTTTGGCGTTATCGCCAGTGACGGTTATGATCCCCTGGTGAGCGAGGTCAAATAAGCCCTCAGTGGGTAAGTGCTTTTGCAGTGTTTGTAGAGGTGACATAGCCATTTTGGAGTGGTGAGATAACGATTGTTAAGCTGGTAAAGTCAGCACATAAAGCACTGAAGACTTTACCAGCAAAACAGATAGAATGATTAAGCTTTTGCTTTAACCAGTTTTTCTTTGATACGTGCTTTCTTACCTGACAGGTCACGCAGATAGTAAATCTTCGCACGACGTACAGCACCGCGACGAACCACTGAGATGCTCTCAATTTGCGGGCTATAGCTTTGGAAGGTACGTTCAACGCCTTCACCATGAGAGATTTTACGTACTGTAAAAGCAGAATTTAGGCCGCGATTACGACGCGCAATCACTACGCCTTCATAGGCTTGGATTCGGGTTCGTGTGCCCTCAGTAACAAACACATTCACGATAACGGTGTCGCCTGGTTTGAAAGCGGGGATCTTTTTATCGCCGATTTGCTCAGCTTCGATAGCATCAATTAACTTTTTCATCGTCAGTACCTCTTTTAGCCTGGTATTCATCAATAAATTCAGCCAATAATTTCTGTTCAGCTGCATTAAGTTGGCGTTTTGCCAATAAATCCTGTCGACGCAACCAGGTGCGTCCCAGAGATTGTTTCAATCGCCATTGTTGAATGGCAAAATGATTCCCCTTCAATAACACATCAGGCACGCGGAGTCCAGCAATTTCTTCTGGGCGGGTGTAGTGGGGGTAGTCTAGAAGCCCGTCTGCAAAGGAGTCTTGGCTTGCTGAATCTTCGTGACCTAGTGCTCCAGGGAGGAGGCGAGCCAGGGTGTCTATAACGAGCATAGCGGCTAATTCTCCGCCTGATAGTACATAATCACCCACAGACCACTCTTCGTCGATTTCAGTGCTTATTAAGCGCTCATCGATGCCCTCGTAGCGACCTGCCACCAGTATTAGATGTTTTGTGTTTAGGTTTTCTGTGGCTAGATGGGACGAAAAAGTTTTGCCTTGGGGGCTGAGGTAGACGACTTTTGCTGTGTCGTGGTGGTTTGATTTGCTTGTTTCAATGGCTGACTGTAGTGGTTGGTATTTCATGACCATGCCAGGTCCGCCACCATAGGGACGGTCATCAACTGATTGGTGCTTGTCCTGAGTGAATTCTCGAATCTGGAAGTGGTTTAAAGTGAGTAGGCCTTTATCGACGGCACGTTGGGGTATGCCATAGTGTAGTGCTGCAAACATCTCGGGGAATACACTGATTGTGCTAATAAGCATTAGTCTAGGGGATCCCAGTCCACTGTGATGATTTTGGTATCAAGATCGACTTTGAGGATGACATCCTTTCGGTAAGGCACCAAATGTTCTGTGGCTCCTTTAACAATGAGTACATCGTTAGAGCCCGTTTCCATTATTTCAATGACCGCGCCTAAATCCAGGCCCTCTTGATTGACGAGGGTAAGGCCAATAAGCTCAGACCAATAATATTCTTTTTCTTGCAATTTGGGTAATGCTTCGATGGGAACAGCGATGTCGGCGTTAGTATAGTGTTTGGCCAAGTCACGGTCGTCACAACCTTTAATGTGGGCTACGATGGCTTGATCGTGAAGTTTGGTTGAGCTGATTGCTATGGGCTGCCACTCCCCATTTTTTTCGATTAGCCATGGGTGGTAGTCGAGAATATTATGGGTGGGCTCAGTGAAAGATATGACGTGAATGTCACCACGCACGCCATGTACACGTCCAAATCGACCTACAACAACTTGTTTTGTCATTACCAGGTCTTATTCTTCACCAGATTTGGTGGCTTCAGCGGCTGGAGCATCTGCAGCTTTGGCAGCAGCAGGTTCTGCTGTGGCCTCAGTTGTCTCTGGCTTTGCTTCAGCTTTTTTGGTTATTTTCGCTACGCTAGCAGTAGGTTTTGCGACGGCTTCTTTTTTGGGTTTGCCAAGGCCTTGTTCAACTGCAGGTATAGACTTTAACTTACCCTGAGAAAACTGTTTCAACAGGTTAGCAACGCGCTCAGAAGGTAGGGCCCCTTGTTGGGTCCAGTACTGGATGCGTTCTTCTTCAAGAAATAATGGTATTTCTTGGCCTGTTGCGATCGGGTTATAATACCCTAAGCGCTCGATATAGCGGCCATCACGTGGCTTGCGGCTGTCCGCTGCGACGATATGATAAAATGGTCGCTTCTTCGCGCCACCACGAGTTAATCGAATTACAACTGCCATAGCTGTCCTCTTATAATGCTAGCAAAACGTGGGATTGTATAGGGTTTGTCCCCATTTGGGAAGGGGGTAGCTCAATATATTTTTAATTTGTAACGACTGGTTCCTAGATGCCGCGAGTATTTCGCTCAGGTCAGCGTGGCAGCATTCCTTGCATGCGTCGCATCATTTGAGTCATGCCACCACTCTTGAGCTTTTTCATCATCTTCTGCATTTGCAGGTGTTGTTTGAGCACGCGGTTGATGTCTTGGACTTCGGTGCCCGACCCCATGGCGATGCGTCGTTTCCTAGAGCCTTTGATGACGGCGGGGAAGCGACGTTCTTTTTTGGTCATAGAATTAATGATGGCTTCCATTTTTACGAGCAGTTTATCGTCCATGCCGGTTTTGGCGGCGGC
>JBGSSQ010000318.1:0-1977 GCA_041736975.1 Gammaproteobacteria bacterium | reverse complement strand
ACATTGCCTAAATGATGATTCTCTGGCCGCACAGGATAACATGTCAGATAAATTTACGGTATACTTGCAGGCAGACTAATTCATTTTATACGGAATTGACTCATGGCTGTCAGGAAGACAAAAGACGTAGGCAAGCTTATTTTATTTAATAAGCCTTATGGTGTATTAACCCAATTTACTGATAAACAGGGGAGATCTACCCTCGGTGACTTTATATCTGTTAAAGATGTCTACCCTGCCGGGCGTCTGGATAGAGACAGCGAAGGGCTGGTTGTGCTCACCGACGATGGCCAACTCCAACACCAAATCGCCAATCCCAAATTCAAACTGGCTAAAACCTATTGGGTACAGGTTGAGGGAAAACCTGACCATGCGAGTCTCAACTTATTGCAACTGGGTGTTAAATTAGATGAGACCATCACACTCCCCGCTGAAGTTAAAATCATTGAGTCTCCAGCCGTTTGGGAGCGCGATCCCCCTGTACGTTTCAGAGCTAATATCCCTACAACCTGGCTAGAAATTACCGTTAGAGAAGGTAGAAATCGATTAATAAGACGAATGACGGCCGCTATTGGTTTTCCCACACTGCGCTTAATCCGCTATAGAGTAGGTGATTGGACGTTAGACAATCTCGCTCCAGGCGAATGGCGTGAAATAAGCGGACTATAACCCCTATAAATCTTCGTAAAACTATTCACATCCCGGCTATTTTGCTTTAAAATAGCAAAATATTTAAATAGCATGCGTAAGTTGAATTGAGGATAATTGAGTGAAAGAACATATCGTTGTTGGTTTGTCCGGGGGCGTCGACTCATCTGTTACCGCGGCTTTATTGTGTGAACAAGGCTACAGAGTAACAGGGCTATTCATGCGCAACTGGGACTCCGATGACAAAGATCCTTATTGTACCGCCACCCAAGACCTCTCGGACGCCAGAGGCGTTTGTGACAAGCTAGGCATCCCTTTAAAAACAGTCAATTTTGCACAAGAATATTGGCAACGTGTTTTTCAGCATTTTCTCGATGAATATGCTGCCGGACGTACACCTAACCCAGACATTCTGTGTAATAAAGAAATCAAATTCAAAGCTTTTTTAAATCATGCTCTGGGGTTAGGTGCCGATGCTATTGCCACAGGCCATTATGCACGCATCCATGCTACTAACCACCTTCAACTGCTTAGAGGTGTAGATACTAATAAAGATCAAAGTTACTTCCTCTATACATTAGGCCAAAACCAATTAAACCTTACCCGCTTCCCCTTAGGCGAACTCACCAAACCTGAAGTTCGTGCCATCGCAGAACGTTATGGTTTTAACAACCATGCCAAAAAAGACAGCACAGGCATTTGCTTTATTGGCGAACGCAAGTTTCAACAGTTTTTAGGTGAATACTTATTGGCTCAACCTGGTGCCATTGAAACGGATCAAGGAGAAGTAATTGGTCAACACAACGGTTTAATGTTTTACACTTTAGGCCAACGTCAAGGTTTAGGTATAGGTGGGCTGAACAATTTTTCAGAAGCCCCTTGGTATGTTGTGGACAAAGCCATTGACCGCAATGTGCTAATTGTTGCTCAACAGCACGACCACCCTTTGCTATTAAAGCGTAACCTGATTTGCCAAGAGACTCACTGGGTTGCCGGTGATGAGCCAACACTGCCGTTGCACTGCACAGCTAAAATACGCTATCGCAGTAAAGATCAACCCTGCACTATTGAAAAATCCGCGGGACATGATCTCCAGGTGATATTTGAACAGCCTCAACGTGCTATTACTCCTGGTCAGTCTGTTGTGTTTTACCAAGGGGAGGTGTGTCTGGGTGGGGGGATAATTAACACCGCTGACTAATACACGTTGTTACGAGCATAGCTCCTCGTCATCACGAGCGTAGTGCCACACTCGTGATGACGGGGGGAGCTACGTAATATAACCAGCTAAACAGCTTTTTTCAGCCTCTTCTTCCTTGGCAGTTGTAA
>JBGSSQ010000317.1:0-6010 GCA_041736975.1 Gammaproteobacteria bacterium | reverse complement strand
CTGCAACTCAAAGCACTACAAATACAAACATTTTTAAATCACTACGATCAAGTTAAATTCAACTCTGAAAACAGCACAACCACAATTATTAATACATTACTTTTTTCAATTTGCTCATTTCCCAAGCCAGATAAGGCTATAATAGAAGTCTTATTGCAATGTGGTGCAGACTCCTTATTCACTCTCAATAGCCAGTGCGCGTTAATGTTATCACTTAAAGATAACTCAAATGAGTTGGTTGAGATCTTATGCACAGAGGCTTATCAACATAACCTTACCGATCTATATGATACAATACCAGACCCATTAGGTCTTGCAGTGCTCAACTGCGCATCCTTCGAGCGAATAACGCTAATGATGGAAGCAGGCGTTGATGTCAACCGGTATAATTTGATCGATCATCCCTCTCAAACTCACCTGTTAATTCTCACCTGCAAAGAGAGTCTATCACCGACCATGTAACAATCAGTCCTCAATCAGAACAAGATTTTCTAAAAGGCTAAGTGACTTTTTAAGGAGCAACTCCAACTATAAGGTGCTCTACCTTGTATGAAAAACTAAATTGAGCGATAATGAACAATCACATTACACGGGTTTATTATGTCAAAAATAGTGGACGATTTCCCCCTCAGACACTCACACACCTTTGCTACGGAGGCAATAGCACGTTTTGCAGCTACGATCACGCAAGGCGATGATCTACTACATCTACGTGAAACTAACACCTGGAAACTTTGCCCCAAACTGGTATTGGGCGCAGGTAGCAACACACTCTTTCAACAAAACTACCCTGGGCTGGTGATTTTTAATCACATTAAAGGTATAGAACTCGTTAAAGAAAATAACCAACACATCTGGTTGAAGATTGGTGCTGGAGAAAACTGGCATGAACTTGTTCAATATTGCATTAAGCATGATTACGCTGGGATCGAAAATTTATCACTCATTCCTGGCACTGTAGGCGCAGCCCCAATTCAAAATATTGGCGCCTATGGAGTCGAGTTAGAATCAGTTTTTTACGACCTTCATGCTGTAGAGCTTAGTACGGGTAATAAAACAATATTCACACACTCAGATTGTCATTTCGGCTACAGATTCAGTATTTTCAAGCATGAGCTACAAAATCAATATTGCATCACCCACGTCACCCTGCGCCTCAATAAAACTCCAACCTACCACTTGGATTATGGTAATATCAAAGAAGTACTCAATAAGATGGGGATAATCAGCCCATCACTAAAGAGCATTAGTGATGCCGTGATAACAATACGCCGAAAAAAACTACCAGACCCTTCTCTCTTACCCAATGCTGGTAGTTTTTTCAAAAACCCCATCATCAGTCATGTTCAATTTGAATCACTTCTGCATCAATACCCCAAAATACCGCACTATACTCATGAAAATAACACTTTTAAAATACCGGCGGCTTGGTTAATTGAGCAGTGTGGCTGGCGCGGAAAACGCTGTGGACCTGTTGGGGTACATGAGAATCAAGCGCTGGTTTTAATTAACTACAGCCACGGTTCTGGTGATGATATATGCAAGCTCGCGGAGGCTATCAGAGCTGATGTAAAAAAGGCATTTTCAATTGAGCTACAATCCGAAGTCTCTATAATTAATGTGTAACATGTTACGACTAGGCACGACGCACATGGATAACGGATTTTAATCGACGTATATAACGAATGATTTTGGCTAGATGAACTCTATCCTCAACAATCAAGGTAAATGATACCATATATCGGTGATCATCTCGCTCATAGACACGAATATCGTCAATGTTACCACTAGCACCCGAAACAGCTAATGCCATCTCGCCTAGAACGCCTCGTTTATTAACCACATCCACTTCAACTATAGTGGTAAATTCTCCTTTAATACCAGGTTCCCAGCGCAATGGCATACAAACTTCAGGATCAAGCCTAAGCTTAGCAATGTGCTGACAAAACTCGCTGTGCACTACAACACCAAGCCCGGTGGTGATTATTCCCACAATGGGGTCACCGGGAAGCGGATAGCAACAAGTCGCAATGGTCATTACCAAACCTTCGGTGCCATGCACCACCAATGGCGCAGCTGGTTTTTCAGGCACTACTGATTGCGGTGTACTGGTCTTTAATGAGTCAGCTAGTCGATGTGCGACTAACAGTGGCACACGATTACCCAACCCAATTTCAGCAAACAAATCCTCGCGTGATTCAAGCTCAGCATCACTCAACAAGGTATCAATTTTTTCTTGTGGAATTTTCCTGACTGAAAGTGAAAAATTGGCTAGTGCTTTCTCCAGTAATCGCTTACCAAGTGATACCGACTCAGCTCTTTTCTGCATTTTCAAATAATTGCGCAAACTCGAACGTGCCTTGCCTGTCACAACAAAATCTAGCCAATTGGGATTAGGACGTGCCGAACGTGAGGTCACTATTTCTACTGTCTGACCGTTGGATAGTCGCTTCGATAAAGGCGCTAATTGACGATCAATTTTTGCTGCCACACAATAATTACCGATATCAGTATGGATTGCATAGGCAAAATCAACAGGTGTAGCACCTGCAGGCAACTGAACTATTGATCCATTCGGTGTAAATACATAAACTTCATCAGGAAATAAATCCACTTTGGCGTTTTCAATAAACTCTTCTGAACTCCCTGTACGCTGCTGCATATCCAGCAAGTTATTCAGCCACCGCTGTTCTTTAAGCGCAGTAACTTCAGTTAGCACTCCGCCTGTTTTATAAAGCCAATGCGCGGCGATACCATTATTAGCTTGCTCATCCATCTCTACTGTACGAATCTGCACTTCAATGGGCACACCATAAGGGCCAACTAATGTTGTATGAATGGATTGATAACCATTGGCTTTTGGTAGAGAGATATAGTCTTTAAATCGACCAGGTACGGGTTTATATAAACCATGCACTACACCCAAAACGCGATAACACATATCTACACCAGACACTACAAGCCTAAAACCATACACATCCATAATTTCTTCAAACGCTAAACGCTTCTTGATCATTTTCTTATAGATACTATAAAGATGCTTTTCCCTACCCTTAACATCATAGGTATCACACATACTATTACTCAAACCGTTTTTCAACGATTTCAAAATAACATCAAAAATCTCTCTACGATTGCCAGTCGCTCTATTAACCGCTTTTTGTAACACACGAAATCGGCGTGGGTAGCGAGCTTTAAAACCAAGATCTTCCAATTCCAAATAAAAACTATGCATACCCAATCTATTGGCAATGGGAGCATAAATCTCCAGTGTTTCTTGGGCAATGCGACATTTTTTGGAGGGAGGCAATGAGTCAATCGTCTGCATATTATGGAGGCGATCAGCCAACTTAATAATAATCACTCGAATATCTTTGGCCATAGCCAAAACCATTTTGCTGAAATTTTCTGCTTGAGCTTGTGTGCGACTTTGAAATTCTATTTTAGTAAGCTTGGTAACGCCTTCCACTAAATCCGCAACAGCATCACCAAATTGCCCGGCGATATCGGACTTCGAAACCGTAGTATCCTCAACGACATCGTGAAGCAAACCCGCCATGATACTTTCTTTATCCATACGTAGCTCAGCCAGTATGGTCGCTACGGCTACGGGGTGGGTAATATAAGATTCACCTGTGTAGCGTTTCTGGCCAACATGAGCGGCTTTCGCAAGGTGGTAGGCGGTGTAAATCTCTTCCAACTGCTCCTTGGGGAGATAACTTAATTTACGAATCAAGTGTTTAATGATCCGCATACTAAATCCCCCCCCTTAAGAGCTAGTCAATTTATTGGTCTTCGGACTCTATATAGCCTTCAAACTCTGCAAATTCTTCTTTAGCCGCTTTGGCACGACTAAAATCGGTGTAACCAGCTGCAATCTCACGCAAAGCAACCACTGTGGGTTTATCGTGCTCCCATTTGACATGAGGCTCCATAATACCCCTTTCAAGCTGCCGTGCCCGTTTCGCCGCCACTAACACTAATTCAAAACGATTAGCCACATGGTTTAAACAATCTTGTACAGTCACTCGCGCCATCTTAAGACTCCAATAAAAATTAGGATGTTAACTTTCTTTTTTAACAGAAACCCCAAGAAAACACAAGGCCTAAGCCCCCGCAGGAGTCACTAAGACGCCCCACCACCAACGAGAAATCAAAAATAAACATTTAATTGCGCACTATGAATATATTTTAACTAATTACTCATGCTGGCGCTCAGCATAGTTCATAATGAAAACACACGACAATGAAAGTATTCCGGCGAAAATAAATGGCATATAAATATTCAGCATCGCTAATAAAGAGGGCATAATGGCTCCCAAACTAAAAGCAGCTGCCACCACCGCGCCAATCACTCCCATTACCCAGCCTTGCTCATCACCAGACACACGGTTGGAACAAATGGTAATTAACACTGAATAAGCAACGCTACAAGCTATAGCCACTGGAATAGAATACAGCCAAAAATGCCATTCAGATGATCCTGTAGACATTAAGATCAACCCCAAACCCATAGCAACCATATTGATATTGACGGTGGTTTTGGCTGAAAAAAAACGCATAAATAACTTTATGCCTACGGTCAAGGCAAGAGCGAAAAATATTCCCAGATAGGCCATATACTGAGCAATTTTAATATTGTCGTAATGATACATTTGCAAAACAAACACAGGCGCATAAACAAAAAATAGTGTCCAGGTAAACTCAATAAGAAAAAGCACTAGTGAATGCCATCGCACTTTCTTATTGGTAAATGCATCTGTAAATACCATCAAACCTTTCACTAGCTTCAGCGGGACTTTTTGCAGAGGCTTATAAGTATCCACCAAAGATATCATCAACAACAGTGCATTGAGTAGTGCCAGAACCCCGGCAACGTAAAAGGGTGTGCTATAAGTGAACCAACTCACCACATCAGCATCGCCTAAATAGCCACCGGCTATAGGGCCTAAAATAAAGCCAATACAGCTAGCGAATATAATCCAACTCATATTCTGTATTTTATCTTTTCGTGTACTAATATCGGCGATAACCGCTTGGGCTATTGACTGACTGGCAGAAAAAAAACCGCTCACTAAACGACCAAGAATTATCAAGCTTAATAACTCAACTTGAATACCCCACCCAGACAATAGAAAACCTACAGCATCACCCACCAAACAAAGCACCAACACTTTTTTACGACTGATACGATCAGATAAATCACCCAAAAAAGGCGCCCCTATAAACATCAACAGTGCCCATGAGGTTAATGTGGCGCCATACCAAAACTGCCGAACATTCATACTGGTATCGAGGGGTAGAATACTTTCAGAGGGCGTCATGAATAAAGGGCCTAGAATGGGGAAAATAATCCCTGCGCCCATAGTATCAATCACTAACACCAAAAAAAGTGGTGCCATAATAAAGAATTTATTTTGCTTGAGCATTCAACAAACCTTCCAACAAACGCGAATGGCACTGCGATTGGACTCGGCAACAAAGTCGTGCTGCACGAATGATGTTACTTAAATCTCTCACCGCGTGCTGAAAGTATTGGTTGATGACCACATAATCAAACTCATGATAATGAGACATTTCGGTTTTTGCCTCAGCCAAACGTCGGTCAATTACCTCAGGATCATCTTGATTGCGCTTAGTCAAACGCTCGCTTAGCGCCTCTAAGGAGGGCGGTAGAATAAAAATGCTTACCGTGTTTTTGGTGACGGAGCGCACCTGTTCAGCCCCTTGCCAGTCGATTTCAAGAATCACATCAATACCGGCCACCAACTGTTCTTGTACCCACTGGGCCGAGGTTCCGTAATGATAACCAAAGACCTCAGCATACTCCAAAAACGACTCTTTATTCACCATGGCAGTGAAGGTAGGTTCATCCACAAAATGATAATTAACCCCATCTTCTTCACGAGAACGCTGCGGGCGTGTGGTATGTGATACCGAGACCCGAATATTAGGAATCCTTCTGGTCAGAGCACGGACCAAGGTGGTTTTACCAGCACCGGACGGTGCT
>JBGSSQ010000290.1:0-2805 GCA_041736975.1 Gammaproteobacteria bacterium | reverse complement strand
GAAGGTCGAAGAGCTCGCACTTGCCAGACTGGCTAAGTATACGGATAAATACCGAGTACGCCTCTATGCCTTTGCGCTTGAGGGCAGTCACTACCACCAGGCGGCACACTTCCCACTACTCAATCGGAGTGACTTTGCGCGAGACTTTAACTCGACGCTTGCCCGTGGTGTCGATAGACTGACACCGCACTACCCAGGCGGCAGGCTCTGGGCAAGGCGTTATTCAGGTGAGATTATTGCAGGAGACCCAGATATTGAGCGCCAGTTCTTTTATACAGTGCTACAACCAGTAAAAGATGGCTTAGTGCCCAAGATCTCTGAGTATCCTTTCTATAACTGCTTTCACGATGCCGTCTGTGGCATTAAGCGTAAGTTTAAGCTGGTCAACTGGACCAGATACAACGCAGCTAAGCGCTACGATCCAGATGTTCCAATTAAAGACTTTGTTGAAGTCTATACGCTGAGCTACCAACGGTTACCAGGTTACGACCATCTCAGTCAGCACGAGTATCGTGTAATGATGGAGAAGAAGCTTGAGGAGTATCGGCTTGAAATTATCAGAAAGCGTGAAGCGGAAGGTAAATTTAGTTTTGTTGGCCGCGCAGCGCTGCTAAAGACGATTCCAGGAACTCCAGCCAAATCGCCTAAAGTCTCAACCAGCACCAGTCACCGCCCACGCGTACTATCGATCTGCAATCAAAGACGTGCTGATGTAAAAGCTTGGTATTTTAATACGCGCAGCAAACACAAAAAAGCTTCTCACCGCTACCTGGCTGGCGACTTGATGGTTGAGTTCCCGCCTGGCACATATCGGCCGCCCTTGTGGCTCGCCGTCATACCAGCAGGGCCGTTTTCGGTACTCTAAAACTCTTTGATTGTATCTCTAAATCAATGACTAACATCTAATTAATCTGGATACGCTGAGTCTCGACAAACTCATGAAACTTGCCTATTTATTGCCGTCTTTACCTAAGCCAAATACGACCTTTGGTTACTAATTCGCTATTAAATTCCTATTCTACTTAGTGTTGGCTCGGTATGTTGAATTTAGAGATGGGTATAAACAGACTCTCTGAGGGAATATAAGGGGGATGACCCCCAAAACAATAACTCCTCGATTTTAACTATCAGAGATTGTAGTACTTTTTGGAAGTAGATTGATTTTTCTAGCTTAAGAACTACTTGGCTGTGCTGTTTTGTCTCGCACGACAGTGTAGAAACAGCGAATCTTTCGCTCAAGATATGAAATCAAACTATGGGCAGTACTGCAATTTTGACCTAGGCGAAAATAGTTGGAAATTTTATGAACGGTGAGTGAATGTTAAAGGACTCTATTTCTCTAATTCTTTCGGGCCCCTCTGTCTACAGCGACCTAGAACGAATGCGCTATGAAAATTTCAAAAATGCATGTCCATCTTATATTCAACTCGAAATATATGCGTACGAATACACCATTTGCCCGTATATCTTACTTCGAGACGTAATAAACACCTTGAAGACAATTTCGACTGAGTACGTTTATTTCGCGTATGCTCGATCTTCGTTTGATCTGCAATCGATTTGTGAAATGAGTCAGCCTACTGCACTTTTAACGCAAATGGCAATTCCTTCCGTTGGGTATGAGCAATTAAAGTGGAACTTTGAAGCTCTTAGCCAGGCGCTTCCGCTTGATCAGCAACCGCTTATCGCATTGAGCGACACTATCTTTACAGTGAGTGCAGTACTTGCTCAATTGAAAAATGTGGTCCACGAACCATTGCATAATCTGTCAGACCTCGCTCGTAGTTTACTGAATATCGATCGGTCAAACCTAACTCAAACTAATCAATCTGTATCAGTGCCGGTTACGTTTGATGCAAAAGAATCAGCGAATCATGTAATTGAGATGGCCACGAGCGCATATCAGCGAGGAGAGAATCAGGCAGTTCTCGAATTGCTTGATAAAGCATTTTTGTCACAAGCGGAACAGTCCCGTATTGATTGTCTTCGTGCGCAGGTGTTACTCAAAGAGAAACAATATCAAGAAGCTGAAAGAGTAGTTCGTCGATATATTGAATTCAATCCACCAGCGGACGACGGGCATGATCTTAATTTTGTCATAGGGAGGGTGCATGGTAAAGAGTATGTTGACCGGCCTCTCATCTCAACAATTCGACTCTGGGAAACAGGAAATTACCAAGAAGAACAAACCCCATTTTTGAGTTCACTACTGAGTTCAACCGACATTCAAGTTCAATATGCAGGGCTTGATGTCGCCTGTCAGCGCGGATCATTGTGGACAGAACAAATTGAATTCTTCACTGAAGCATTTGATAATTGTCGCGGTGAATTTATTCTAGTTGGAACTGATAACTTAAGTTTTTCATCCAAATTCCTTGCTTACACCGTCAACCAATTGATTGCTGAGCCGGAAGCAGTCGGCATCTTGTTGAATGTGAAGAGTGTCGAACAACACCGTTTGCTAACTGCAAATGAAATGATCGGATCGATTGAATCGCTGAGCAGTCTGAATTCTACTCGAAATCATCCACTGTCATGTTTAAGCTGCTTTATATTTAGACATGCGCCATTCTCGCGTTTATTTGATTTTATTAAAAGCTATTCAAAAGGTCTGGAAACGCTCAATGCAGAGTTACGTCAAGAAATTTTTTCAGGTCGATACGGCTTTATACTACCTATGGAGGGAGGGGAGGCTGTCACCATCAACGAGGGCAATAGGTCATATGAGCGTACGATTGAACAAGTACAACAAATGTTAGATCGTGGTTCTTATGCCGAAGCACTGCTGGCTTTAGAAGATTTGCT
>JBGSSQ010000286.1:0-1623 GCA_041736975.1 Gammaproteobacteria bacterium | reverse complement strand
TATAATATTTGATACTCCAAATCCATTTTGGAGTTTACGGCTATATCCGGATGGGTCGGCGATAATATCACGATATTTTTTTTTAACGTCCGCTTTATGACTCAAGTATGAACTAATTTGCAATCCTATATGATGCTTGTAATTATTGAACCTGGTCCAATCTAATTCTATCCCTGCTTCCTGCGCATATGAGCGGTGTCCCACAGAAGCAGTGTATAGCTCCTGGGACGTCTGATAAAGAGGTTGCAATGAAGTATCTGTTTTATCTTCTACCCGTTGGACGTACTCAAGGTTTTTCTCCCATACTATGTTAACTATTTTTCTGGTCTCCTCATCACGTATTTTTGTCAAATCTTCTAGGTGCTTTTCAAAGTGTGTTCTGATTAATGATTCTGCTGTAAAAAAGCCCCTTTCGTCTAGTGGATAGTGGGATTTATTGTATTGATTCCAGGGGTGATTTTCATAATTTTTGCGGTGCCAGGGATGGATTTGGTCTAATTGGTCAAATGGGGAATTTTTAATAAGACGAACGAGTTTAGTAGTTGTTGAGCGCTCGTTCTCCTCGCAGAAAATATTCTCGGGGGAAAACCCCATAACCATAGCGGCTGACCATAGATAGCGAATTTCTATAGGATCACTGCTGAACTTAAAGAGGTGTCTGGGTTTGAATAAATATTCACCGATTTCTCCGAGAGGGATTACGCGAATTTTGCAAGATTTCTCTATCTCAGGGTTCATGAGACGATAATAGTGCCCCATAAATCTACTGAGGATGTGACCACACACCCAATCGATCGAAAATCGGACGCGCTCTGCATCATCGGTAGGAAACTTCAGTGATAAATTATTCGCTTTTTTTTGCATAAAAGTAGTCTCTTGGTAGGGGTGTTAATAAGTCAATGTATTTCTACGCCACTAGAAATATCAACTGATAACCTGATGTGAATATTGTGACACTAAATCTTCTTGAGGGTCAAGGCCAATTTACGGTAACGGTAATAGCAGCCCTTTTTAGAGAGCGCTAGTTGTAAACCTGCAGACCCATCAAGAAAGCCACCACGCAAGATATGTCCGCGTATAAAGGTCCAAGCACCATGCCAGACTGCAGAGCCAAAGTGCGCTCGTTTGCCAGCCTGGTATTGTTGCAGTGCCCCTAGGCTCGAATATTGTTGCATTTTAGCGGTTACTTCATCGCGGTCTTTAAACGCATAATGAATCAGTGGTGTGTGCAATGCTTTAATAGGTCCGGATACTTGCAATGACTCATGCACTTTGCTGTCAGAAAACTGGGCGGTATTACGTTTGAATAACCGCACAACTCGATCATTGCCCCAGTCGCCGAAATGGATCATTTTGCCACAGTAGCTGGAGCGGCGCGGAATGGAGAAGGCCACGGCCTCGCCAGGTTTATTCAAGGCATTCAGAATGGCTGTTTTGAGTTCTGGGGTGACACGTTCATCAGCGTCTATAGATAGCACCCAATCGCCTGTGGCCATGGCAAACGCACGATTTTTCTAAACACCAAAGCCCTGCCAATTGGTGACTTTGACCTTGTCTGTATAAGTTTGGCAAATAGCCACAGTGTTGTCGTTGCTGCCAGAATCGACAACAGCAATCTCATTA
>JBGSSQ010000271.1:0-3186 GCA_041736975.1 Gammaproteobacteria bacterium | reverse complement strand
TTACAAGGTAGTTAGACGCTTATTCTTTTCTCTTGGAGTCAATGATATGGAAGATAGCACACAAGAATGGCCAATAACCGAGGATAATGCTGCCCCTAACCAGGCATTTTTTCAGCGCAAAAAGGATAGCAACAAAAACCTGATACCTGTCACGTTAAAGCTGCAAACATGCCCATCAGAAGGCCAACCTCAAAGAACTAATTTTTCTGCCAAATTGATGGAGGAAGCTTTCCCCAACAAAAACTTTTCAAGTGAATCAAACAAAGAACTCATCATTTACTGGCCAATATGCCTGGAAAACCCATTATATGAACCAGATAATTTCACGCGGCTACTTCATGGAATAAAACAACAATTCAAAAAACGTCAGCTCCATTTTATTCTTGTAGTTACCGATGAATTAAATCGCCATAATATTGCCAAAAAGACCATCCTTGAACAAAACACGTCAGCAATAGCAGAAGATAGGCCCGACTGTACAAAAAACGAGCCCACATCTAAGCTTTGTACTCAAGCAAATGGCGGAATATACAGAAAGATGGCACGCAACCAAGGAAGCGAGTGGCTGCACTCGGTAAAGGAGTGTATCCGCAACACCACAGGGTACAGATTCACAGCACTGCGCTGGCACGACATTAATACCCGTGATGACCTGAGACAGCTTTTCCTTGAAAAACTCAATAAACCAGACAATTCCGACCAAATTATAGATCCATTGGATATCGATACATTAGCACTATTTGTTGAAGAGCAGTTCAATAGAAGCAACGGATTTTCTAAAGCCATATCCCCTCAACTCTCAGACCGCCAAAAAAGAGATGACAACGATTTTGGTGCGGCTGTTGACTGGTCTATTGGCCCTGAATGCAACAAAGCTTACGTATTTGAAGAAGTTGCCAATCAGATGCGAGTACTCGCAGCCGTCGGCGATTTAATTGATATAGTCATGTCCCCCGAATCTTTAGCTAAACGCAAATCTCTAGATAATAATACCCAGCCTCTCTTTGGGGAAATATTGGATCAATGGACTCGTGAATTACTAGCTCTTTACTTTAAAGGTAAACAGGCCCCCGACTTTAAAAACCCTCATAATTATTATCGATACGTTACAGCCGGCTACTATTCAGATGCGCTGATAAAAAAAAGGCCTGCTGATCACCCTAAAGAATCCAGACCTAAAAGCACTTCCACAACTAATAAAGCAGCTCATACACCCGCAGAGAGAACACCCAATGAATCATCTTTGTTAAGGGGAATTTTCGATCAAGTTTCGCGACAAGGCGGTGTCCAATCTATTACCAATCAAGAAGACATGGCTATTCTCAATGAAGCCATCAGAATTGCTGGCAGTAATTCATCAACCCAAAACAAGCCATGAGGCGAACACAGGGCAAAAAAGGCGTTTATTAGAAATACTCCTTCACAGTATTGATAAGGATAAATAGGCTAGGCTTCACAACTAACAGCACACTCTAATTTTAATTTAAATGGTAGTCTGCAAGTAAACTCACTTCCCTGACCGAACACACTATTAACAACAACTGAACCACCTAAACGCTCAAGGATTTGAGTGACGTTGTAGAGACCCAAGCCACCACCACCGGAATAGCGCGTCAAATTAGTGGGGGCTAGTCGACTATATTTCTTAAAAATATCATTATAATTACTTTCAGGTATTCCTATACCGGTATCCTTAACTATCAACTCTAATACAACCTCATCTTCTATTTGGCTAACATTATTAACTACAATGCTGATCTCACCCTCATCAGTAAACTTCACTGCATTACCGACTAAGTTAAGCAAAATGCGACGAAGCCCCCCCAAATCCCCAACAATGTTTTGAGGAACGGTTGGGTCTATACATGTTGACCACTTGAGCTTTTTAAGCTCAATGCGCGCACGCATTAATTGAGTTAGATCAAAAAGCAATTCTTTTATGTCAATAGGCAAATACTGACCCACTTCACTATCATTGCTAGAGATATCATCAATTATCTCATTCATCCAATCCAGCAAACGCTGCGCTGATTGCCGTATATAGCCCAAAGTTTCTTTTTTGAACTCATTTTCTTCTTGAACCTCTAAGATCTCCGAAAACCCAAGTATTCCCATAAAAGGAGTCCTAATATCATGGCTAAGATTATGCTAAGTTACTGTCGCGACTTGCGGGTCGCAAAGACGCGCATTTGATTCAGACTGTGTTATTAAGATCATTGTCTCAAGCCATTTATACCCCTAGTAATAAAGGACATTTTGGTTTGGCCTATGATGCTTACTGTCACTTTACCTCCCCCATACGACGGTACCCAGATTTGTTAGTTCACCGCGCGATTCGACATGTTTTATCAAAGGAATCCGCTGAAAAATTTATCTATAACAACGAACAAATTATTGATCTAGGTAAGCATTGTTCTAAAACAGAACGCAGTGCGGATTTAGCAACGCGCGATGTGGTTGATTGGCTGAAGTGTCATTACTTGTTTGATAAAGTGGGTAATAATTACGAGGGTGTGATTGTTGATATTACTAGTTTTGGTGCTTTCGTTGAGTTAAAAGATGTTTATGTACAGGGGTTAATTCATATCACGGCCCTAGAAAACGATTACTACACTTATGATGCAACACACCATCGCCTAGTTGGCCAACGTTCAGGAAAACAGTATCGATTGGGTGATCCGATTTTTGTGCAAGTAGCGCGTGTGGACGTGGATGAACGACAAATTGACTTTGTACTAGCACAGAAAAAATAACTGTTTTAACGGTGTGAGTCGTTATCCAGCATCAAATCTGGCCACTCGGCTTAGGGATTATTCTCAAAGCTGAGTAGGTCTGTTTTGACGTCCTTAGTATTTACCAATGATAAGTTGGCTTGATTGGTATTCATAAAAGCATAGCGGGATTGGCTAGGTACTACGGGCGCTTCTGGATAAGATTTTTCTGCCGCGAGTTGAGCGCGTAACAAGTCAATCTCCTGTTGCATTCTGAGCTTTTCATCTGCGAGCTGCGTATTGTCTTCGAGTAATTGTTGTATGAAGTTATCGGCTGCCATGTCTAATTTGAGATCAGCGGAGTAGTCTGGTGCAGATTTCGGACTCGGTGGGGTTTGCATTTTATGATGCAAAAGATGACTGCCTTTACTTTGCTGACGTTCAAGTTCTTGCAAGTGGGTGGCGTGTTTTTCAA
>JBGSSQ010000260.1:0-8885 GCA_041736975.1 Gammaproteobacteria bacterium | reverse complement strand
TGGCTTGTGGCCAGCTTCGCCAAACTCGAACCCGCCTAATAATCCGTATACCCCTAGAAAAATAAGCACTTTTGCTGTAAGATAGAACAATTGAATACGAGGGAGTACAATATGAAAGCGAACACAGGTGATATAATGACTTTTTTGTCGGGGCATTACTGGGTCATAGCCGTTTTTGCAATCATGGTACTGACTGGCATCGCAGCCCTAATTGAGCGCAGCATCTACAATCGCCTCTTACCTACATTACAAACAAACACTCGCCTGTGGGACGATCCACTTCTAGAAGCATTGCATCGACCTCTTACCTTTCTTATTTGGACCATTGGCCTCAGCTTCTCTCTAAACCTAATCACATCACAAGTCGAGCCCAAACTCTTCGAGAACGTTGTCGAACGGCTACGTGATAGCATGATTATCGGTTTGCTATTTTGGTTTTTTATTCGCCTCATTTCTAATGTTGAGACCGCTCTACTCAATGAAGAACGTCGCAAAAAACCGGTTGATAAAACCACTATCAATGCACTAGGACAAGTACTGCGTGTCGCCGCTTTTGTAACGGCAGGATTAATTGCCTTGCAAACCAATAACATTCAAATTACCGGCTTATTAGCATTTGGTGGTATCGGTACCTTAACCATTGGTTTAGCCGCAAAAGATTGGCTTGCTAATTTTTTTGGCGGCTTTATGGTCTATCTAGACCGCCCTTTCGCAGTGGGTGACTGGATTCGCTCGCCAGATAAAAATATTGAAGGTGTTGTGGAACAAATCGGCTGGCGATTAACACGTATACGCACATTTGATAAACGTCCCTTGTATATTCCCAACGGCGTTTTTTCCAGTATTGCCATTGAAAATCCGTCACGAATGCTTAATCGTCGAATTTATGCGAAAATTGGTTTGCGTTACGAAGACGCTAACAAAATCGCAACCATACTCTCCGCTATAGAAACAATGCTTAGAAATCATCCAGAAATTGATAGTCAACAACACTTGATGGTCAATCTTATTGAGTTCGGTGATTCAGGTTTAGTCTTCATGGTCTATACCTTTACCAAAACAACCGTCTGGGCTAAATTTCAAGCGGTACAACAAGATGTTTTTTTGAAGATACTCGACATCATTCAACAACACGGCGCCCAATGCGCCTTCCCAACAACAACGCTACACGTACCAAACAGCATCGCAATGCACTCACACACTCAAAGAGAGCCTGAACTTGCCTGAAAATACAAGTCATCTCATTAAGACTAACTACTGACACCGCTTAGATTGACAACACAACTCAAATCAACCCTAAACTTGGCACATTCGTTACATTCATTCAAAGACGTAACAAATAATCTTTGAGCATGGCGATATCATAAACATCCGATTGTGAAATAACCTCGGACAATGTCCTGAGCAATATCTGACAAGCCTCAGGGCTTGTTACTAATTGATCTTTGAGGTTGAAAATCCCACGGCAAGCCTCTGCTTGCAGCTCTCTGTCAATGGCAATGGTGTCACAGCAATGGTGTCAGATCTAAGATCAATGCTTTTATTTACTCAATTTTCCGCCCTGAAGAATCTGCCTGTAGCAGTGCTATTACTTCCGTTAGCCGTGACATCAAGTAGGTGTCGTGAGGAATTTCCTTTGATTGCCATAGAGTCAATTTACTAATAGTCTGATAGCTATCCACACCAAAAAACTCAGCTATCTCTATGAGCTTATAACAAAAATAGTTTTTCGCGATAAACATAGTCATAATCCTAGCATGATTAACAGAAGATCGACTAGTCCTCATTATTTGGATAGGTGCAATTTTGAAAGCATCAGATACAGCCGTTAGGATTTGATCAAGTGTTGGCCGAAGAAATTTTCTTTCAATAACTTCATGAGATAATTCTGAATATCTAAACTCTAACTTAATTTTATTAATAAACTCATCAGACCCTATAATAGGAGGCTCTTTACTGCCAGAAAAAAATTTTTCTATGGTCTCTGGATTACCCGCGAGTGTGAACAAACGAAATTTATTAAAATAATTATCTTCGCAAAAATACTTCAACGTATCGGACAACGTTAACCATACCGGCTTCTCAACTAAGCCGAGATACGCACGATAGCTTGACCATCTATAGCTTTCTATATCATTGACCATTCCGGCAGCCAGTGGATTAAGATGTATATATCTCACCAAATGAAGACCATAAGACTCACTATCTACTAACTTCGACTTGAATCTCCCTCGAAATAGAGGCCCATCTGTTCCTTCTAATTTATTGTATCTGACTGTATACAATGAGCTTAGATATTGCATTGCCTTTGAGATATTCGGTAGTAATGTTCGTACTAGCAAATGATAATGATTATCCATTAAACAGTAGGCATGAATTTCTATTTTGTGCATTTTCACAAGCTCAGCTAACAGCTCAAGAAACAACTGCCTCTGTCTATCAGACCTAAATATAGGCTCTCTGCAAGAACCACGATTCATAACGTGGTACCATGCACCTTCAAATTGTATTCTCAGTGGTCGTGTCATTCCACCAGAATATCAATTCAGCACCTTGAATTATACTCGTGTTTTAATCAGCTACTCACTAATCTTAGATCTGACACCAGCCCCTCATATATTGTACACTTAACCATGATTGATAAGCCCCCCCCCAAGGAGTGACAACAGATGGAACGTCTACGCATTAAGCCACGCAGTAACTGGCAAGCTCAAGTAGAATCAACAGGATTTCGATTCTATAGACCTGAACATGAAATTTGCTGGGACGAAAGTGTTTGCTATGTCTTTAAGCCACATGAAATTGAAGCACTAGAAACAGCAACGAATGAAGTGCAACGCATGTGCAACGCTGTGATTGATCACGTAGTGCATTATAGACGTTATGATGAATTCCAAATTCCAAAATCAGCTTGGGAATTAATTGAGGCCAGTTGGCAGCGACAAGACCTGCAAATTTTTGGGCGACTTGATTTCAGTTACGATGGCATCCAACCGCCAAAATTGCTTGAATATAATGCAGACACACCCTTCACCATGCCAGAAGCTAGCATTGTGCAAACACAATGGCGTGAACAGGTATGGCCAGGTAAAAGCGATTTTAGTAAAATACATCAGACCCTACTAAAAACATGGCGAGCCATTGAAACGCCCATTCATTTACTCACCTTTGAGCACCCAGTCAAAATTGAAAGTAACATTAATATCGCCTATTATGTTGAGACCATTAGAGAATCTGGAGGTATAGCCACTACAGTGCCATTTTCTAAACTAACGTGGGATGGAAAATATTTTCGTGATCAAGACAATATGGCAATACAAACCTTAGTTAAGCTCTATGCATGGGAACATCTAATCTATGATTTGCTCCTACTGCAAAAAAACGAACCTAAAACGCAAATTATTGAACCCATCTGGAAAATGATTCTGAGTAATAAGGCGTTATTGGTTTTATTATGGGAGTTATTTCCTGACCATCCAAATTTACTGCCAGCTTATTTTCATTGCGAGCCACTTTATAACAATTATGCGAAAAAGCCGCTGTTTGGTAGAATGGGTGAAAACATTACCCTCCGAGAAGCAAATGGCAAAGTCACTTCTTCCAGTGGTCACTTTGCTCAGGGCACCCCCGTTTATCAACAACTACACCCTCTTCCGAATATGGATGGCAATTATCCCACCATAGGATCTTGGGTAATCGGCGGGGTGGCAGCCGGCATAGGGATCAGGGAAGACATCACCCCTATTACCAATGAAGACAGCCGTCAGGTGCCGTATTTTATTGACTGATGACCGTAGTGAGGTGGGTGTCAGATCTAAGATCAATGCTTTTATTTTATAACTTGACGCTATGAAGAACCAGCCTGTAGTACTGTGGTTGTTGAAGTTAGCGGCGATATACAGTTAGCCGCTAATCTTAGATCTGACACCATGCGCCCCATGCGCCCCACTACTACCTCGGTAACTGCCCATGATGATACTGGCGATGAAGAATACTATGAAAAACACTAGTGACCAGCCGGCCATGCTGAGATGCAGCAATGACCATTCTACTCGGCCGCATTCTTGGCTAGCTGAGAAAAGGATTTTCACTGCTTCTAGGAATGGTAGTTGGTGGAAAAGAAAGGATACACCAGGGACGCAGAGTTCATTGGGCTGTGGGGGCAGGGATTGTAACCATAATTGTCGGCTGGCGGCTGCGGCGCCAATCAGTGAGAGCAGCCCAGTGATGATGCTGTAACTGCGGATTGTGCGCAGAAAAAATTGATAGATAAATGCCAAGAAAAAGGCAAATGCTAAAGCAATAAAAATACTACGCTGTATTGTACATAATAAGCAGGGCTTAAAATCGAACGCGTGCTCAATATAAAAGCTGCTTAGCACCAGCACAGATGCCAAGAAAAAAGCAATTAAGCTCATGTTGCGTTTTAAAGCGTCCATTATTTCACCTACACTCATTATTGATCCTGTGTATTAGTCTAGCATATTTTTTGCTGCACTAACTTAACACTAGGGGTCACCATCCATCGACGAAAATCGGTGTGTTTTAGGCATTCTAGCAGCTGTGTCATGCAGATACTACTAGGGAAGAAATGAAGTGCCTCGACTCAGTGGCGCAATACCTAGGTGGGTGGCTATACTTTGCCCTATATCTGAGAATGTTTGTCTAGCACCGATGGCTTTACCCGACAACTGAGGCCCTACAGCGATCACCGGGATATGTTCACGCGTATGGTCTGATCCAGGCCAGGTGGGATCACAGCCGTGATCAGCGGCAAGGATGACGACATCATCGGGTTCCAACAGAGCTTCCAGAGCGGGTAAACACGCATCCAGTTCTTCTAAGGCATTGGCATAACCGGGAACATCTCGGCGATGACCGTAATGCGAATCGAAATCAACGAAATTAGTAAAGATCAAACTGCGATTAGGGGCATTTTTTAATGCCGCTACCGTCGCATCGAACAACCCTATAATACCATGCGCTTTTATTGTCTCACTAATACCCTGATGAGCAAAAATATCCGCTGTTTTACCTATTGCAATAACATGACCGCCTTGCGCCACTAAATGATCCAATAAAGTGGGCTCAGGGGGAGGCATAGAAAAATCACGTCTATTGCTGGTGCGCTGAAAATGTCCTGGCTCACCATTGAATGGCCTAGCGATCACTCGCCCTATAGTGTATGGATCAACTAACTTTCTAGCAACTTCACAGATTTCGTAGAGTCGCTGTAATCCAAAACTATCTTCATGAACGGCAATTTGAAAAACGCTGTCTGCTGAGGTGTAGACAATGGGTTTTCCGGTTTGCATGTGCTCAACGCCTAAATCCTCGATGATATCAGTTCCTGATGCGTGACGATTACCCAATATTCCGGGCAAATTACATCGCTCAACAAATTCACGTACTAAACTTTCAGGGAAACTTGGGTACTCCGGTGGGAAGTAGCCCCAGTCAAACATCACGGGCACACCCGCAATTTCCCAGTGTCCACTGGGGGTATCTTTTCCAGAACTGCGCTCAACCGCGTAACCATAATACGCTTGGGGCTGAGGGTTGGCTTCAAGGCCGACCACAGAATGTCCGGTGCTCAATTGGGAAGCTTGAGCTAAACCGTAACGTAACAGGTTAGGGATTTTTAGTGGGCCTTGTCGCAAACCAGCTTGGTCTGCTTTACCTTCTGCGCAAGCTTGTGCTAGGTGCCCAAAAGTATCCGCGCCACTATCGCCAAAATCCACAGCATCCGCTGAAGCACCAAGGCCAAATGAATCTAACAGTAAAACAATTGCTCTAGACATTTTTATTCCGTTTTATTCCGTATTCAGAAATTTATTCAACGTTTTTGCAATGTGTTTCTCGAATAAAATAAGTGGTCGCTAACGCGATAACAAATCCTATAGGAAATAATAACATAGCAAATTGATAATCAGATGCGCTATAAAGACGTACACCATCAACCATTGCACCGCTCCAGTGATAGTCAAGCAACGTACCAAAAAAGGGTTGCAACAACGCCCCGCCACCGCCCAAAGTTGTCAAGGAGACACAGCTGACACACATCGCTGTTAATAATCGCGTATTACTTTCTGAAACAACTGGATAGCTCAACACTTGGCTACTAGTAAAAAGACCTAGGAATAAAAAAGCCAGCATCAGGGCAGGCATAGAAACTTGTTCCATAAAAATCATCAACAAGACAACGACAAGGGATAATAACGCACCGGCCACCATTAATGGCTTACGCATCCCCATGCGATCCGACAATAAACCGACCAGAGGGGAACCAAAAATAGTGCCCACAAATATCATGGTGGTAACAAAAGATGATGCCGCGTGACCAATATTATGAACATTTGTCAAAAACATCGTACCCATAAAACCACCCAGCACAAATATGGGCAAATTCATTAAGCACGTATAAAGGCCACAGAGCCAATTTCGAGGATTCAAAAAGGCCATTTTAAGAGAATAAAAAAAGCCTAACTCACTCACGGCTTTTCTGTCGTGAGCCGCTTGTTGGTGCATAGAGCTAGGGTAGTCGCGCACAAAAAACCAAATTAAAAAGAACACTAATACGCCAAGGCCAGCATCGATGAATAGCGCTTTACGCCAACCTACTGCCTCAACTAAATAGGTTAAAGGCGCTTGGGCAACCACACCACCCAACATCGCCATAGTCACAAGCAACCCTGTCACTAATGCGATGCGGTTAGGAGGAAACCATCGAGTGGCCAAACGAACATTACTTAAAAAGCAAAATGCACTACCGATACCAGTGAAAAATCGACAAACAGCGGCAAGCTCAGCGGATTCCACTAAGCCGAATAAATAAGTCCCGATGATGCAAACAGATAAGGAAACCAACATCACTTTACGTGTTGAAAATCGATCCAAAATAATACCCGCCGGCAATAAAAATGCGACCGAGGCTAGAAAGTATGTGGCCGATAAACCGGCCAGGGCTGTCGCATCCAAATTAAAATCACGCATCAGGGAGGTATTGATGGCATTGAACATATGCATCTGAATGAATTCGTAAAAGAAAAATAGCGAGCCCATAAAACACACGAGCCACGCTAATTTAGAATCTGATTCAGTCTCACTTTGAATAATAGAATTTACTTTGACAGCTTGCACAGAATTACCTCGCTGAGTCATGATTGGGAAACTACTGAACGGTCTTCAACCGATTGACAATAAGATTCCTTGATGAACATTGCCGCAATTAACCCAAAGACAAAAGCAATGGGCATAATTGACAGCGCCAAAGAAAAATTACTGGCCGAGTAGATACGCGCACCATCAACCATCGTTTGATCCCAATGCAACTCTAACAACCACCCAAAAAATGGCTGGGAGTAAAGACCCGCCATAATCAACGTAGAGGCCAACCCCATCGCGGAGCCGGTAATTTGGTGCGGATTGGATTCAGAAACTAAAGGATAACTAATAATCTGAGCGCTGGTGAAAAGCCCTAAGCCTAAAAACAATATCAACAATGCGGCCATAGACCAGTGTGGCACCCACATTAGTAGTAACATAACAATCAAGGATAACACGCCGAAAAACAGCATTGGCAATCGTCTTCGCCCCATGCGATCCGATAACCAGCCTATTGCCGGTGAGCCGATCAAAGTGCCTATAAACAACATCATGGTCACAAGAGAAGCCTGTGAGCGGGTGAGCTGATGCACTTGCTCTAAATACATGGTGCCATACATACCCAAAAGGAAAATCGGTAGATTCAGGAGGCTGGTGTACAATCCTGCAAACCAATTGTTGGTATTCTTAACCGCCAAGCGGATGGTATGCCCCAAACCCAACTCTTTGATGTTAGCCTGCTTCTCATGTGCGACATCGTAACCTGGCGGGAAATCCCTGACAAACGCCAGCACCATCAGCCACATTAAACCGCCCATTCCGGCAATCACCATCAAAGTATGGCGCCAGCCAATATGATCGGTTAGCACCGTCATCGGATTTTGCGCGACTGAGCCACCAATAAAGGCCATGGTGACAATAATCCCCACCACAAACGCCATGCGCTGCGGCGGAAACCAACGTGACGCCAGACGTACCGCACTCAACAAGCAAAAAGCACCACCAATGCCCATCGCGAAACGACAAAGTGCCACAACAACAATAGATGGGGCAGAAGCAAATACAAAGGTGCTGAGAACACTGATGCCCATCGCCATTAAAATCAGACGCCGGGTCGACATGCGATCCAAGATCATTCCCGCTGGAAACAAAAACAGGAGATTGGCCAAGGAGTAAAAAGAGGACAGCCACCCCAAGGTGGTGGCGCTGATATGAAACTCCTGCATCATGGGTTCATTAACAGCATTAAAGATATTGAGGATCATGAATTCATAGAAGAAGAACCAAGCCGCTGAAATCACTACCAACCAAGCTCTAAATGATTGAGCACACGGACTGGATGATGCTTCGCCTCTACACATTGAACTTACCGCTATTGCCATTGGACCCCCCGAAGTAGATATCAAGCTAAACCATATTGCACAAGAATTTCACGAATGCGCAATAGTATTAAAATTCTATGGAAAAGTCCAGCCTCATGGCCACTTTACAAGGGGGCAGACACCTACAAAGCCGGGGCCTGACCCCTACGGCCCTACGGCCACTACACCACCGCCTACCTAGGCTACAGCCTCTTCGTGCTTAGCAGTAGCCTTCATAGGCATCGCCTGGCCGAGGCTATAATGCTTGCGGCAGGTCGCGATATAGCGCTCATTGCCTCCAATTTCAATCTGCGCTCCCTGACGAACCGCTTTACCTTGCTCATCAACACGCATATTCATGGTGGCTTTCTTGCCGCAATGGCAAATTGTCTTGAGCTCAATGATCTGATCAGCCCAAGC
>JBGSSQ010000230.1:0-1844 GCA_041736975.1 Gammaproteobacteria bacterium | reverse complement strand
GTCGGGCACATCGCATGTATTAGTATTGGGTGGTGGCGGTGCTAAGGGTTTTGTCCACTTAGGTGTGATTGGTGCTTTAATAGAACGAAAAATACCAATCGATGCGATTGGTGGAACTAGTATTGGGGCTGCTATCGGTGTTTATTATTGCTTGACACAAAATTATAAACAAACCTTCGCTTACTCACAGAAACTTAAAAATGCATCCATCAGGACATTAAAATACAGCAAAATGGCCTGGCCCATTTTGTCAATTTTTACTGGTGATCCTGCAACCAGTTTCCTCAATGAAACATTTGGACACCTTTGCATTGAAGATCTACCCATCAATTTCTTCGCAATCTCAGCAAATTTTACTCAGAAAAATGAAGACATGCATCGCCTAGGTCTCATTTCACAAGCGACTAGAGCAAGCGCATCTTTACCCGGACTTATTCCACCCTCAATTATCGATGGTGAATTGCATTTTGATGGCGGCCTACTCAACAATTTACCCGTAGACCGAATGCGTGAGTTCATTGGTTCTAAGCATACGATCATTGCAAGTAGTTTATCCAATCGATCAAAGGAACATACTCTTTATAAGTTTCCTGCGGCCGTGAGTTTGTCACAATCATTTTTACGGCGGTTTAAGCTTGCATACAAGGATTATACATACCCACCCTTTTTCCAAACATTTGTTGAATCGATGATGTTAGGATCATTTGCAAAAGAAGAACACAATTGTATGCTCGCGGATATGCTTATTCGACCAGACCTAGAAGGACATCGTACATTAGCGACTATTGCTGAAAAGGAAAAGGAACTTATCTTGACAGGTTATCAGCAGATGATGCTTGCCTTAGATAAGTTTTATGATAATCCGAATAATAAGACCCCCACAAAGCCTAAGCGCTCTACTACAAAAACAAAGTAACTATAGCTTCAATCTTTTGAATCAGTCTCACGGTCAAAATGAATGTATGGCAAAATACGATCTAGCCAGACTGGGAGATACCAATTCCATTCGCCTAGCAACCTCATCGTCGATGGGACTAACAACAATCTAATGAATGTTGCGTCTACAGCAATGGCCAGGGCTGTCCCTAATCCAAAGGCTTTAATGAATACGATATCAGCTGTCACAAACGCTCCGGAGACCACAACAATAATCAATGCAGCACTCGTGATAATTCTGGCACTTTTTTCCAATCCCAGTGCAACGCTCTTTCTATTATCTTTAGTTTTCTCGTAGTACTCTCTAATACGCGTTAATAAAAATACTTCGTAATCCATAGACAGCCCGAACAGGGCAAAGAATAAAGTGATAGGCAAATTCATATCAGTGAACCCTAGCGGTGTGAAATTGAGAAATCTGGCAAAATGTCCCTCCTGAAAAATAAATACCAACATGCCGTAACAAACACTTAAGCTAAGTAAATTCATGATAATCGCTTTCAAAGGAAGCAATAGGGACCGAAGCAATAATAACAGCGTAATGTATGTCACTATGCTAATCACGATCACGAGCTTTATAAATAAATTGTAAATAATATCGATGGTATCAATAATTTCTGCAGAACTCCCACCCACTTGTTTAGTGAGTGCTGGATGAATCTTATCTGAGCGTATAGATTCAATGAGCGCAAAATTCCTTTTATCATCTTTAGAATATTTACTTACAATCGTCACCAAGGTATACCGACCTTTCACAGTCTCGTTAAACCATTGTTTTTGATTAGCATCAAAAGGCAATTGATGTGTGGTGTACATTTGTTGATATTGTTTTTTAGTTAACTTCTTATTCACATTCACAATGCTCACAAGGTCATCAATTCTCGGATCGCGTTCTAGATCATGAATAT
>JBGSSQ010000168.1:0-2929 GCA_041736975.1 Gammaproteobacteria bacterium | reverse complement strand
TGGCCGCGGCACCAGCACCTTTGATGGATTAGCCCTGGCCTGGGCCACAGCAGAGCATTTAGCCAATCAGAGCAAAGCCTTAACATTATTTGCCACACACTACTTCGAGCTCACAACGCTACCTCAAACACTCACCAACATAGCCAACGTCCACCTCAACGCCATAGAGCACGGCGACAGTATCGTGTTTTTGCACAAAGTCAATCCGGGCCCCGCCAACCAGAGTTACGGCATTCAAGTTGCCCAACTCGCCGGCGTCCCTCATGTCGTAATACGACGAGCCAAACAAAAACTACGTGACCTAGAACAACACGCCATGACAAAAAAAGCCCTACAACCACAACAAGATGATTTATTTACTACAGAACAACATCCGCTTGTCACCCGCTTGCAAAGCATAAACCCCGATCAACTCAATCCTCGCGCCGCATTAGATTTATTGTATGAGTTAATTGAATTCAAAGGGGTCAAGTCTGAAGTAATTGAGTAATTCGATGTGTTAAAGGGGTGTTGAAGTGGACAGATCTTCCGTTGGCTCAATGTGGCAACCGCTAGCATCGCCTATCTCCCCGAATAAGCTAAGACTAGATCTGCCCCCAGGAAAGAAGCCAAAGCAAGATCTGACTCCATCCTGCACACTTCTCCAGCACTGCACCTTAATTCTTAATTCAAGACTTGGCCAATTTGCCTCTTCAATTAGTCAATTAATCAAGACTTGACCCCATCAGATCGCTCTTTAAGAGACTTCAGGAGACCCGTTATCTCCGGGGCGGTGAGCTCTTGAAATTTGCCTTGAGGTAGGCGTCGGGGCAAGGCGACTGGTCCGTAGCGGACACGGATAAGGCGGCTTACGGTGATTTCTTGGGATTCCCAGAGGCGGCGTACAATACGATTGCGACCTTCTTTAACTATGACGTGGTACCAATGATTGGAGCCTTGGCCGCCGGCGTCCATGATGTTTTCAAATTTTGCAAAACCATCTTCTAAGGCGATCCCTGTTTTTAGTTTTTTGATGATATCGGGATCGACTACTCCAAACAAACGCACAGCGTATTCACGCTCGAGGTTGGCGGAAGGGTGCATCAGCTGATTGGCAAATTCACCGTTGTCAGTGAACAGTAACAAGCCTGCCGTGTTGTAATCCAAACGACCAATGGCAACCCAACGGCCACCTTGAAGACGGGGCAATGCTTCAAAAACGGTAGCTCGACCTTCAGGATCTTTACGTGTACAAACTTCACCAGCAGGCTTGTGGTACAGTAACACCCTAGGCGTTTCTGCAAGCTCTGGAAATTTAATGAGGCGACCATTCACTTTAATTTTATCTTGCTCTGACACCCGCATTCCCGTCGTGGCAGTTACGCCATTGACAAACACACGACCTTGAGTAATCCAGTCTTCCATTAATCGACGCGAGCCTATACCAGCGCGAGCCAGTACTTTTTGCAATTTTTCAGTTTTCATCATCACTCAGTTTCTGTTAATTCTAAAAATCTCTCACCACTTTCTTCCATCTCATCTGCTTCAAAATCATTATTGCTGTAAGCCTCGGCAGGGCTTTCACACTCTGAGCCTGCCTCGGTGGAATCATCAAGCTCTTCAAAACTCATCAGTGAATCACTCTGTGCCTGCAGCCCATAAACGTCCTCTGAAGCACTGTCATGGTCCTCAATATCTTCTGCACCATCTTCCAACGCGGTTAAATCCTCTGCAACATTCTCAAAGTTTTTTTCATTCTCTTCAGCACTTAAATCATGCTCACTATCTTCAGAGATGAGATGCTCGCTTGAGTCACTCTGCTTATCCTGCTCAAGGGTTTCAGGGAGACCCAACACCGCAGCAAGTATCATATCCTGATTAAGTTCTACTGGCTGATTTTCTGAAGTAGACTCAAGAGATTCTTGAGGTCCTGCAGATTGAGGTGCCGCACCAGATATGGGCAGATTCATCTGTTGAAACTCACCGTCCAGTTTATCAAGATCCTGTAGTTCAGCGAGTGTTGGCAACTCACCGAGACTCTTTAAATTCAAATCATTTAAGAATTGCTTGGTGGTTGCATAAAGTGCTGGTCGCCCCGGTGCATCACGGTGACCAATAACACGTACCCACTCTCGCTCTTCGAGTGTACGCATAATTTGTGTACTCACTACCACACCACGAATTTCTTCAATTTCTGCGCGGGTAATGGGTTGACGATAAGCAATTAGTGCTAAGGTTTCTAACAACGCTCGTGAATAGCGCTGAGGTTTTTCTGTCATAGTGCGTTGAATCCAAGGCGCTAAATCAGCACACACTTGAAAACGATAACCACTAGCAACCTCCAATAATTCTACGCCGCGACCACGATAATCCTCTGCTAATAATGTCAGTGTATCGATAATGGCACGTTCATTAACATTCTCATCAGGATGAAATAATTCCGTGATTTTTTTTGCTGTCTGGGGCTCGCGGTTCATTAACAATGTAGCTTCTACAACTCGCTTGATTTGATCTACTGATAACTCCATCAGGATTCTCCTACGCAACTGCTTTAATATGAATGGGAGCAAAAGGCTCGGCTTGAACGATTTCTATCATTGACTGTTTGAGCAACTCCAAGACGGCAATAAAACTCACAACAACGCCTAAACGGCCTTCTTCGCAATCAAACAAATCGATAAAACGCGTGAATTCATCCCGTTTAATTTTATGCAAAATATCAGACATACGTTCACGAATTGACAAAACTTCACGTTCAATATGATGGCTTGCATTGAGTTTAGCACGATCAAAAACGCTTACTAGGGCCGCTAGTAATTCTTTAAGATCAACTTCTGCCAATGTGACTGGCGCAGAAATATCACCTGTCTCCACGGCAGTAATAGGGTAAAAATCACGATCCATACGAGGAAGGTTGTCGATATTTTCAGCGGCACGCTTAAAGCGTTCA
>JBGSSQ010000056.1:0-2431 GCA_041736975.1 Gammaproteobacteria bacterium | reverse complement strand
TATGATATCTTTACTTGATTTCAAGGGGATAGCAGCATTATTGGCGCCAGCTTTGCAAGTCTCATATCCCGGAATTATTGCGTTAACCATCTTAGGTATCATGACGCCAAAATGGCGACGTTTTAAAATACTGATGTTTTATGGTATTTCAGCCTGTATGTTGGTATCACTATTGATGTAATTTGAGCGAGTGATTGGAGTTGTAATGGCTAAAATAATTGTGTTACAGCATGTGCCGCACGAAATTTTAGGCACAATGAATCCTGATGTTATTCGTGCCGAAATTCCTAAATTTTTTGATTACATCATGCAGCATTTTCTATGTTGATGGTCATCGTCGTCATTTGTTGGATTATTAGCCGGTATGTTGTTGCTATTATTGGGCTCAGTAGGTTGCGTGGTAGTCTGCATTTCCCGCCGTCTTTGGTGCTCGGCTGCTACCGTTCTTTGGCTATGTTGTAATTGCTCTGGTGTGTAGTGAGGCTTTAATAGTTCCAATATCTTAGGGTCATTCACTTCTACTGCGAAGTCCAGTGGTGAATAGTTATTTAACACAACATCGTGGAGATTGGGTTTTTTTGTTAGGCAGGCTGCTATAACGTCATAGTTCTTTTCAGTGATGCTTATAGCCAGCGTTCTGGTTATAAGCGTTGGGTTGTTTGAGTTAAGTAATTTATTTAATGTCTCCGGTTCAAGGAGGCCTGAAGTCACTGTAGTTTGTTTAGCCTGCATAATTCTCTCCTGTTGGTTGTTTGCTGTGGGCAATTGGCAATCACTGGTTGTCTAGAGCAGGTGGTAGTCACCATACTGTGTTCCAATTGCGAATTTTACAAAAGAATGATGGAAATGTCCAGGAAAATCTTAATGTTAGTGGGTATGGAGACGTGTGAAATCCTATAGTTAGCTTTGTACTTGGGTAATGCGAACTTGACGTTTGCGGTAAGCCATAAAGCCTAGGGCCGGTAAGAGTAGGGCGCACATGCCAATTGAAAACAGGGTGCTGTAATTCCAGCCGGCATGCATAGGCAGATTATCGGGTGCTATAAATCCGACAATAATGGTGAGGGTGCAGCCCAGTAAACCCAATCCGCAGGTTAACCACACGCCCACTTTTTTCCCGGGAATTTCAAAAGGACGCTCGATGTTGGTAAATTTGTAACGCAAGCGTAGGCCAGCTAAAAACATTAACACATACATCAGCATGTAGATTTCGGTGCTCAAATCCGTTAGCAACCAGTAGGCGGTGTTAACACTGGGTACCAAGAAGTAGGATGTGGTGAACAGACTAACCAGTATGGCTTGTAAAATTAATATGCGGTTAGGAACGCCATGTTCATTTTCCTTGGCGAGCGCCGCCGGGAGAAATTGGTTTTTTGCAGCAAGGGCTAATCCTTTTGCGGGTGAAATAATCCAGTTAATCATGCCGCCCAGGCTGCCAAGCAACAGCATAATCGCCACTACAGGTAAAAACGCCGATAAATGGTAGCTTGCTAGAAAATGCTGGAAGGTTTGCATCACGCCTTCAACCAAATTGATTTTGTCGTGTGGCAAAACAAAGGCAATAGCGAGTGAACCCATGATCATGGTGGTCATGATGAGCAGCACGGAGATCAGTAAGGCCAGTGGGAAGGTGCGGCGTGGATGGTTTACGTCATTGACGTGAACTGCGGCTAACTCCATGCCCAGGTAGGATGTCATGATGGCGGTGAGTGATGACCAGCTTTGGGATTGGTGTAAATGAGGGACAATATGGTTCCAGTCCATATGAATTTGCAGTGGTTGGCCGCTTATCCACCAGGCTATTGCCAGGCCAATGATCAGAGCCATGGGGATCAGCATGCCGGTAACTGCGCAGAAGCTGGCGAAATTTGCCGAGGTTTTTAGGCCCCGCAAATTCATCAGGGTCATTAGCCAAAATGTAGAGAGAATGACGCTGAGTAAATACCACTTATTGCTTGCCAATTCCGGGTTTATTAGAAAAGCGGCGGTTGCGGCAATAAAGGATAAGATGGTGGGATACCACACCATGGTATTGATCCACTGCAACCAGATGGCTAGGAACGCCAAGTTGTCGCCAAAGGCGTGTTGAACCCAGCCATAAATGCCGCCCTCGGCAGCCGCAAAAGTCGATGAAAGCTCTGCAGAGACTAGGGCGACCGGGATAAGAAAAATCAAGGCGCCAATCAAAAAGTAGAAGATGAGTTCACTGCCGAACATGGCGGACACGGGCAAATTACGGATACTGTCAATGGACCCTGTGATTAGCATGACCAGTGCAAACAAACGGATTTTTGGTATCTGTGTTAAAGTCATAATGTCATCAATTTCCGTTAAAGGATCTGCCCGCACTAATAGCGAGGTTATTAGTATTCATATGAATAAAGTCAATTATATCCAGATTACACTGGTTATTCAATATTTAGTTTCGCTT
>JBGSSQ010000048.1:0-4967 GCA_041736975.1 Gammaproteobacteria bacterium | reverse complement strand
CGTGCACGAGATTTTCGATATACTGACATAATATAGCTAATTCATAACTGAGCGAATCTTGACGTGTAGTGAGCTGTGTAGAAATGTGTTGCAATCGTTGTGAGAAACGAGTAATCCCTTGACTAACCTCACTGCTTGATTCAATTATGCATTTTTCCATGTGTATTATCCATTAAGTAAAGATAGTATGGTCAGTCATGCTAGATCTGATAATATAAACCCAGTACTGTAGATCAAAATTATATACAAATAGAGTTAGAGTAGCAAATCTGATTTAACTACTGCTAACTGAGGTGGACCCTCATTTCGAATTGCACTAAGGGGTGATGATCTTTCCATAACTATTTTCTCAGTGGTCTGTTTCTGTTCATCGCGAGCAATGAATTTATCAGCCGTCAAATTTAATTTACAGATACAACTAACGACTAACTGCGTTTGGCGTGGTATAATAATCCTTTCCAAGGACAAGACGGGCACAATCAGGCCGGCACTCAGCAACTCAAGGATTTCTTGTTGTGAGTTTAAACCCACCGAGTAAAGATCAATAGACAAACTATTGTCGAGCAAAATCAATTGATTTAAGAGCGATTGGGCATTAACACTTAATTGATTATAGCTTTTACTCAGGACAGTTAAAGCATTGATCTTTGACCCTGCATAGCAACTATAGCCTTGCTTTTCAATTCTATAATAATCCTTCACATTAACTTCATGACTAATTATCAACATAGGATTGTGACGTATATTTTTTAGCAAAGATTCAATGGTGGTATTATTAAGAATGCACATTAACGTTTGAGATAATAGCAATGGTACGCCAGTTACAAATTGATGCAAAATAATTAATTGCTCTTGAGTGTATTTTTTTACCTTCATGTCTAGATACGATTGCAAATAAGCGGTAGATTCATGTGGTTCAAATGGCCCAACATGAATTGGCAGAAACTGATCATTCCAAGCCTGTGGAGACATATTGCGTGAAGTAGCAAGTATTGATACTTTTGATTGTGTCTGCGGTAGAAAAGCTGAGATTAAATGAGGAGAGGAAACATTGTCGTAAATGACAAGAACTCGGTATTTTTTGAGGCAATTAAATACAAAAACTGTGCACTCTTTTGCATCTGATGTCACTATTAAATCTTTTCCTAACTTTTGAGCAATACTAGCAAACTGCTTTTTTAATGCGCCTATTATTTTATTGTCATCATCACCTTCTGTTCCAAGCCAGAGGACATAATCATATTCATCCATGACTGACAACGCATACTGTATTGCAAGTTGTGTTTTCCCTATACCAGGTGGGCCTAACAGACAAACCGCTCTGTTGTCAGCATTGATCTGCGCATTCATTAAGAATTGAATTTCACGACTCAGCGTATACCGTGACTGATAAAACTGATGCAGTGTTGGTACTCGATAGCCTTTCCTCAGCATCGTAACAGAGGGATGTTTTTCTGCAGCTTGTGTGCCAAGAATAGGTAAAGCAGAATCAAATCTGCGTACTTTAATTGCAGCTGCATAATGGGCTGATTTGTGCAATTGCACTAACTCTGTATTGAGAAATCCTTCCAAATCTAGTTTTGACTCCTGTATTTTTAAGTATTCCAAGAAATGCTCATTGAGCTTGTCCCATTCATCATTAAATAGCCATGTCACATCTGTATTATTCACGATCAACTGTAACAAATTTTTAAGGTGCATTACTAAGTTACCTGTAGTCCAATCCAAGGATTTGTGCCAATACATGAATGTTGGCAAGCTTAATTCTTGATCTCCGGCTAAAATGATTGGGAATAAACGATTACTATTTGCTTTCAGATCTCGATGTTGCTTTTGCTGCATATGACTTAAAGCGGCATTCTCTGGATGAAACTGCTGATCATTATACTTGGCTACCAAGGTTGGTTCGCCAAAAACAAGCACATACTCAGCATCATTCGCCTGTGAACAAAAGCTATGCACATCACGTGACTCATGAATATTTCTCAGGTCTATCAGTGATCTTATGCCGGCTTGCTCTAATAAAACTGCAATATCGGTTAGCATGAGCTGAATCCAATGATGCCCCTTATATTTTTCTATATCTGGCCAAGCATACAACAAAAAAACACGTGTGGGGAATTTTGGTTTTACTTCATACAGTTTGATAAATAACGCAATTAGGTTTTCCCACATTTCTTCATTTTGACGTAATGCTAAATATTGCAATTTCATAGTGACTCTCCAAAAATTGCGTGGATCCCTATTTGGTCTTGCTCCGAGCGGGGGTTACTTGCAACTGTCCGTAGGCTTGCGCCTCCCAGGGGGTCCCGGCACTTAGTCCAATGGAGCCCGGACTTTCATCCGGCCGTGTAAACACAAACAATGGTTGATTAGTTGACTCGTTTTAATAATACCCCAGTTGCTATTACCCAGCAACCTCTAGAAAGGCTTCTTATGCGGGAAAGTGGAAATGCCATGCTGAAGCCAGCATCCGTCACGCTCTCAGTGGTGTGTGCCCACTCGCATCCAACTTTAGCCAGAAAATTAGGTGCATTAATGATCTGTATGATATTCCGCAAGTCTTGCTAGACAAGAATAGTATGGAGTCAGTTTTAAAGTGATTGCTCTGTTTTCACCTCAGAAAACTGTTCGCTAAATCTTTCTCTAAACAGCTTAAAGGCGTTAGCGCGGTGGCTTAGTTTGTTCTTAGTTACGCTGTCTAGTTCAGCGGCTGAGCACTGATGTGTTGGCACCCAGAATAGGGGGTCGTATCCAAAGCCGTTTTGGCCTTGCGGTGAAAGTAAAATCTCACCTTCCCAACTGGCTTCACAGATAAGTGGGGTGGGGTCTTGTGGGTAACGAAATAACACTAAAATACAGATGAATCTTGCCGTTCTCTCCCCTGCAGGTACGTGTGCTATATCAGTCAGTAGTTTTTTTATGTTATCAGTAGCTGTGGCATTTTCGCCTGCATAGCGGGCGGAATAAATGCCTGGCTTACCTGCAAGCGCGTCAACGACTAGGCCTGAGTCATCTGCTAAGGCGGGCATTTGGGTTTCTTTGGCGGCATGGCGTGCTTTGATAATGGCATTTTCGACGAAGGTTAAACCTATTTCTTCTGCATCGTCTACGTTAAATTCGGATTGTGGGAATATCTTTACAGGTAAGGCTGACATTAAGTCGTTAAACTCTTTTAGTTTGCCTTTGTTGCTGGTGGCTAATACCATTTCTAAAAATTGACTGCTCATGTTTGTTGGTTCATCCATACGCCTGATGTTGCTCGTTCATGGCCGGCTAAGTCGTGTTCTGTTTTTATACGTGAAAATCCACAGGATGAAAATAACTCACGTACTGCAGGGCCCTGGTTATAACCATGTTCTAGTAATAAATAACCGCCATTATGTAGGTATTCGCAGGCATTGCTAATGATTTCTTTTAAGGCGCTTAAGCCATCTGGTCCGGATATTAATGCACTTGTGGGTTCAAAACGCACATCACCCCAACCTAAGTGTGGGTCATCTGTTGCTATGTATGGCGGGTTGGCGATAATGGCGTGGTACGAGGTTTGGCTTAGTGCTAAGCACCAGGAGCCTTGGCTGAATTCAATGTTTTCAACAGACAAGCGTTGCGCATTTTTTTTGGCAACTTGCAGTGCTTCTTTAGAAAAATCGGTCGCGGTGATGTGCCAGTTTGGCCGCTCTTTGGCCAGAGTGAGTGCAATGGCGCCTGAGCCGGTGCCTAGATCGGCTATTTGTAGTTCACTTTCAGTGGGGAGTTCGGATAATAATAATTGAATGAGCAATTCCGTTTCTGGTCTAGGAATTAAAGTATCTGGTGTTACTTCAAAGTCGTGATTCCAAAAAGCTTGTTTGCCAACGATATACGCAATAGGCTCTCCGGTCATGCGTCTTTCGATTAATGCTTGATAAGCTTTTTGCTGTTCCAAATTGAGGGCTTGATCAGCATGACTGTAACAATATCCTCTGGACACATTCAGCATATGAGCTAATAATATTTCCGCATCAAGACGTGGAGTGGTTGAAGCCAATTGATCGGTAGCAATAAAAATAGCTTCTTGAATGGTATTCCAGTTGGGAATGCGTCTGTTTAAAATGGGGGCTGATTGTTTCATTATTGCTCATCACTTAAAGTTGCTAATAAATCCATTTGGTGCTCACGAATCAGTGGTTCAATGACCTGGTCAATGGCGCCTTCCATGATATCACTCAGTTTGTATAAAGTTAAATTAATTCTGTGATCAGTCATTCGGCCTTGTGGGAAGTTGTAGGTGCGAATGCGCTCTGAACGATCGCCCGTCCCCACTAAATTACGACGCTGTTCGTCTTGTTCGTGTTGTTGCTTAGAGCGTTCTGAATCTAGAATTCTCGCCTGCAGTAATGACATGGCTTTTGCTTTGTTTTTATGCTGCGAACGTTCATCTTGGCATTCAGCTACTATACCGGTTGGAATGTGAGTAATACGAATGGCTGAATCGGTGGTGTTGACATGCTGACCACCCGCACCAGAAGAGCGAAAAGTATCAATACGTAAATCTGCAGGTGAAATGTTAACGCTTTCGATTTCCTCTACCTCAGGCATTATGGCTACCGTGCAAGTCGAAGTATGAACACGTCCCTGAGATTCTGTTGCTGGTACACGTTGTACTCGGTGAGCACCTGATTCGAATTTTAATTGTCCGTAAACGCTTTTGCCTGTTATTCGGCTGATAATTTCTTTGAAGCCACCGTGCTCACCAGGGTTAGCTGTGATGACTTCCATTCTCCAGCGATTGTTTTCAGCAAAGCGATTGTACATGCGGTGTAATTCACCAGCGAAAATAGCCGCTTCATCACCACCGGCACCAGCGCGAATTTCCAGATAAATATTACATTGGTCATTAGGATCTTCGGGCAATAACAGATACTGAATTTGTTGATTTAATTCGTCTAAGCGTTGCTTATTTTCAATGACTTCGGCTTCTGCCA
>JBGSSQ010000045.1:0-13695 GCA_041736975.1 Gammaproteobacteria bacterium | reverse complement strand
CATAATGTCTACTTGTGGATTGACTTTATCCCAGTAAGGTAAATAACGTTGAGCTTGACGCCAATGCTTGGCTTGAAGATGCAGCCATATTCCATTACGCAAGTCATCTACTATAATTTTCTCATCGGCATCTAATTTACCCAATGCACCCGATAACATCGTGGCCACACGTTGTAACGACTGATGATGTACTGCATACCAATGCTCATTCACCTCCTGCTTTGGCACGAGATTTGCCTCTAACTGGAAAGGATCTCGAGCCAAGACCTGACCACTGAAAAAAATGATCAACATAAGAAATACCCACGCCAACTTCAAAATAAACACACTATGCTGAATAATATCAGTAAAAATAAGCTTCAATAGCAGCACCGGTAAAACCTCGGTGACCATCCCAGCTAATTGTTTATTGCCTTTTTTCATCACAATTCCTTAGGTGCAATTCAAGACGAAATCAATTCAAACTGCATAGATAAGCTTGAATGAGGCTCATCTCTTTTTATCAGAATACTTGACAAATCCCAGCCCCAGCTGCCTTTAGAAAAATGTGTTAAAACACATAAAGCTTGAATATAACTGAGGCTCATGTCCAAATAAATGCGCTGAACCACTTGCTCCTTTTTTGTACTATTTTGCCCATCGTGAAAACGGTAACGAACCACCTGACATTCACGGAGATACTGACCAACCCACACTACGGTCGGCACCGAAAAAGAAACATTTTCATGGGATTTCTTAAAGCTCTTGACCTTTAATTCCTGATCTCTTTTAACAATAGTCTTTTTTGATGAATTTCCTATTAACTGCTGATGTTTTATTTTCAAAGAAGCCTCTTCTTTTTTAATCATTAGATTATCTAACAACACCTTTCTCAGAATAAGACCGCTAAACAAAATCAAAATAATAACACCAGCAAAAAAAATACAAGCCACTCTGTAATCACAATACCAGTCTCGGACTGCTTCAAAATCCACACTTATCATTTGCTTTTTCCTTTTATTTACCACACTGAAGCAGTGCCTCAAATTCTACGCGCACAAAACCTCCTTCAACACCACTGGTCACCTGACGTATCTCAAGATTTTCTAACACTGTAAAAAAAGCCATTGCTCGAGAAAAATCTTTAAGCAGCACCTCAGAGCCCAGCATCACACTACACTTGACATGCCCTTCACTAACAGCAATTTTCTCAACAAAACATCCCGATGGCAATTTATCAGCCAACATCACTAATAAGCGTCTATGACAGGTAAAAATCGTCCACCAATGTATCTGCCTGTTGAAAGCCTGCAGCTGCAGATTTTGCTGATCCAAAATTGTATCGAGCACTGCATCCTCCTGTTCCAACTGACGCAGCAAGGACCGTTCCACCTCAACCTTAACTTTCAGCTCCTGCATCTCGCTTAACAAAAAATTCCGCCACCAAAAATCAAAAAAAATAACCAAAATAATTACAAAAGAAAATAACCACAACCACTGCCATCGCTTGTTACGACGTAAAATTCCTCGCCACGGTAGTAAGTTGATAATGATCATGACAACAGCAGAATAGCTGACAACGCAGATAAGGATATCTCGTAAAACTACGCAATTGATTTTTCCGCGCCAACGTATCCTTTGGACTTTAAAACTCAAAGCCTGTTTATCAAACCTTAGGGAATCATGGAATATCCGGCACCAGCCTGATTTATGGTATAAATTTAGCTTAGCATTAGGGCTAGTAGCCGTTGAAGATTTACTTAATGATTGCATGGTTAGGCTATTATTATAATCCGTTAAGAAAAACTGATATTCGTGATATTAGTTAAGCGAAGGCAATGGAGTTTATGGAGCTAGTGATGGCAAAGAAGTGCTAAAAAAAATATTTTAATGAGCTGACACTGGACAAAAAAACCACATAACTTGAATTTTATTCAGTTCTAGGTTATAATTAGACTACAGATTAATGATTGTGGAGGTTCAGTTATGAAATTCCCAAAATCAGTTTTCTTGAAAAACGTATTATTCGTTTCAGCCGGGACTGCCTCCCTCTCGATATTGTGCTATCATTTTATCGACAAACCACTTGCCTATTGGTTTGCTCAACACAAACCAATACCGCATGACTTACTGTATCTTTTTTTTCATGTCCCCAAAGTTTTCGACGTAGCAGCTGCGCTTGCTGTTTTTACCGTACATATATTCAGCTGGATTATAGGTCGCGTCCCGTCATTCCTCAATAATTTAACCTTAACCAGTATCACGTTAGTCATTACCAGCTTCTGGACAGAATGGTCAAAATTTCTTTTTGGACGTTACTGGCCGCTCACCTGGACTGTTGACAATAATCCTTCATTACTGGGCAGCAATGATTACGGGTTTCATTTTTTAGCAAGCAAAACAGAGGCTTTCCAGGCATTCCCGTCTTCGCACACCTCACTCACTATCGCTTCAGTTACATTCCTTGCGCTGCGCTATCCGATCTTAAGGATGCCCGCCATTATTATCAGCCTAATGGTCCCCATCAGCCTAGTCGCTTTAAATCATAATTTTTTAGGTGATACCATCGCAGGGGCGGGATTAGGCTGGATTATTGCCTATAGCGTTGATACTTTTAATCAAGGCACTACCGTGTATATTCACCCACAACCTTCATCGCAAAGCCATGGATGACATTAAGCAGCCACTTTAATCCTAATATCATTTTCTTTTTCGCACCTACATTGGTTTATATTGTTCAAACTCATTTGAGGCATCTTCTGGAAGAACATTGTCTGATACAGAACTTAAGAAACAACCATAAATATTCCCCAGGCACGGCGCAGGTTTATACGCCTCGCGAACTTCGCGCATTGACTTTGGCGGTACCGGGGTAAGTGTAGGAATTTTAAGAAGCATACCGCCACCTTCTTGTAGCAGTAATCTAGGGAAATATTTAGAAGAATAGCCTTCCCAAATAGGGGGCTCAAAGGATTCCCAGGATGTCATATTATCTTGTTGACTACAGCGATATTCGTAAGCAAAAGACAGTGAATTCTCATCGTCCGCATAATCGACCCAAGGATTATTGGCTAACAAACTGCTAATAGTAGTATTTTCAGCTGATCTGGCCTTAAGACTAATAAGAGCATAGGCTGATACAATCTGATAAGAAAACAACACAAAAAACTGCGTTCGATCTTCCTGGTCGGTCCCTGGGTCTTCCTGGGCAGTATTAAAAATAAGCCCCTCTAGCACCTTGGAATAATCATGATCAATCTGATATGACTTAGGGAAGTTACGTTTTTCATAGTGATTAAGTAAGTCCAATATAGACGCTTGCACAGACTGTGACATCTCAACGAATGGAAAGCCTGCCCATATAGCTCGATCCATTTCAAATAGTAACGGCCTAAGCACTTTACTATTGGTTAGTTGAATATAACTATAGAGCCCGTAAAATAAAATGCAGAGATTGGTCATTTTCGTCAATGGGCTTATATTTTTGGCCATAATATCAGCCATTTCCTCGGTGATAAAATTAACAAGACCACTATGTTTACAGACACGCTCCAATGATGCCGACACTGATCGCTTAACATCTAAGCTTGTTTTTCTGATAAATGAACTAGCCGGAGAGAAAAAATTACTAAAGCCGGACGTAGACGCTTCCTGATTTAGCTCGACGCCATTACTGTCCTCACTTACAGTCGATACTGCATTATTTTTCAAGAAGGAAGGTTTTTCTTTGTCAAGATACGTCCGAAATTTCGTCAAAAGTAGCTCTTGAAAGCGCTCCGGTGTCAACAGTTTTTTTCTCACTTCTGGAGTTAATAAGGGCGTCTGGCGACCTTCAGCTTTGGAGAACAGAGCCGCCTCAATAAATTTTTTCATTTCTCACCTCAATATTAAATTATTCATCACAATACTCACACTACAATCGACTATTTGTCAACACTCTACAGCGACTGTCACTTTTTATTAGATTCAAAGCTCAAACCGTGGCGCTGTTCAGCAATGTCATTCAGGACAACTGGTGTGATACCTGCCCGAGTAAAAGTTTTTACTACTAGCTTCATGTTGAATAGCCCCAGGACACCAGGTTGGTGAGCAGTACCGTGAGGCCTGAAAAATCCTCCTACTGCCATACCTTGAACACATGAAACTGGCTCGTTAGGCTGCGAGCCACTATCATAGCTGGTGATTTCAATATAAAATTTTGCGATTTTAATGCGCTTGTGCGAGCTACCTAACTCCTCAATCTTACCATCCAACTGTTGAATGATAAGGTTACAAACATCATCATAACGCACACCTTTATGGAAATTAAATAGACTTTGCAATAGGAGAAAATGTTTATCACTCAATCCCAATAACGTTTTTTCAACTTCCATGTTTTTAACGGTGGTGATAGGCTGTGCACAAGGAGTCATCATAGCACTATTTTTTTTAGCAAGTTTTGCCTGCACCTTCTCAGCTCGACTCTGTTCAACCTTGGCTTTGTACTCTCTATTCTTTCTCTCTTCTTCTTCCAATAGCCACTCTCTTTGCTCATCAACCTTTGGTGCTATAGACTTAGTTAATTGTACCACCATGTCAGGCTCGACCTTTACATCGGAATTCATCTTGTCTTTCATCATTTTCGCAGAAGAGGCCTTGACATCAAGAATAGCTGATAACAAGTAACTATGATGCTTATCCAGCTCATACCTAACACGCTTAATCATGACTTTATCTACACCCGCCTCAAATTCCTTTAACAGTGGAGACATAATATTATCATACTGAAGAAGATCATCAGCAGTAATACCAATCTGAACCGTACCTTTAAAAGCCTTTTTCAGCGCTTTAACCTTAGAAACCACCTCCGTTTTTTTACTTAACATGTCGAGCCTCAATTTATCATATTGCTTTTTCACATCAAGTATTTCGGTTGATAATTGCCCCTCAACTTTAGATATATAAGTTAGCTCTTTAATCCAAGATTTTATTTTATTATACTTTGGCTCCAAAGCATGAAAGAATCTAACATTGACTAGCAACTCTTGGTAAAGATGGTTAGACATTTCAGTCTCTTTATTCCGTGACGCCTCCTTTAAACGTGCATATTCAAAATAGCCATTTTGGATAGATCTCAGACAATCTTCAGCCAAAGATTTAAATTCTTCAAGCTGTTTATTACTAATAGATTCGAAGCGTTGCTCGAAGTCTAGATCAAGCAATCTAGCTGACACATGACTTTTCCAGCCCTTCAATTTTGAAATAGATTTATCTAACTCAAAAGCTCTTTGAATTAGTGCCATTAGAGCATCCATGTCTTTCTCTATATCGGCTCTTACACACAAAAAATTATAGGCATAACCAGGCATAGCAAGAGATTTTGAATGTCTATTTTTTTTATCATATCTTTGCTCATACTCGACAAATGTAGAGAGCTCCTGGTAAAATGAAGGAAGTATTTTCTCTAATTCACACGATATAGACTTCAAGGAATCAACACGATGTAAAGAGAACTGAATTTTTTGCTTGAACGTACAACCCACACTATTTACTAACTCGCAAGAACGGGAGGCAAGAAATACTTCTGTTTTCAAAGCCAGATACAACGTTGCCATCGCGACTTCTTTATTAGGATCACAGGCGACTTTATTGAGATAGATAAATGCGAACAACTTTTCTTCAACTACATCCTTTAAAGCTGGTATATATTCAGTACGATACTTATCATTCAATGGAACTCTGAAATTAAATAACTCAGTGAAATAACTGATAATCTCGTCATCACTATTCTGATTTTTTTCAATTTCCATAATATGTATTTTGTGGGCTAGCAGCACCTCAATATGTGCTTTCAACATAGCCTGAATATCTTCAAATAGTAGAGTGGGTGCTTTCATGTTATTTCCTTTCTCACTTGGTTAGTAGTCTTCTACATAAATTATATTATCATTAGAAAATCTATTCAACAAACAACAGTCACAGCACTCCGCTTATCTATATACGTGTATCAACACAATTTTCGCCTAGCTTTACCAACTCATCAACGTCTTCGATAGTATCACAACGTTTTGTGTTGACGTGGTAACAATAAGCATCTTACCTTCGAGCAATATTCTTATATTTTAGCGCGCAATAACTTAAATAAACTTCAAGTACATTAGCAAACAATGATAAAAACTATCTTAAACCAAATCCCATGTCACTATGACGTTTTTTCGTCAAATAAATCTTAAGCAAGCCTATTCAATGCCGTTACTTTGGACTGATAAAATCTACTTTTCGTTATTGACCTAACAAAGCGCTGAGAGTAAGCTCTTTGGTTCGTTATGGTGACCTTGCTGGTTCCCTCGCGACGATTAGCTATGAACCCCGCCAGGCCCGGAAGGGAGCAACGGTAATAGTGACATTGGGCGCCGAGGTGTGGCTAGTGAGGTTGCCTCCAATCCTTACCGAGTGAGTGCTATATGCCCAGGACTAATGATGAGCCAAATTGTTATACCGGTAGTTGTTTGTGCCGAGAAGTAACTTTTGAGATCGAAGGCAAACTCGAGCATTTTTATCTTTGCCACTGCAGTCGCTGCCGTAAAGACACTGGTTCTGCGCATGGCGCCAATTTATTCAGCTCAAAGGCGACACTTAGCTTGCTTAGTGGTCAAAACAACATTCAACAATATACCCTCCCCCAAACACTGCATACGCATACATTCTGTAAAACATGCGGATCACCTTTGCCTTGTCAGATCCTCGAAGGTAAATTATTGCAAGTGCCTGCTGGATCGCTTGATAACAACCCACCATTAAAACCCACCGCGCTAATCTCTATGGCGAGCAGAGCTAGCTGGGTTGATATTTATCGTGCTGCCGACGTCATAATGATCGACGATATGCCTTAGTTTTTAAATGTGTCTATCACTTTCAGCGATGCCCCAAAGTAGTTGGCCGCTAAAATTAAAAGCCAAACCTGCCAAACAAGGTTCTGATGAAACGCTTAATAACGTTATTCGCAACATCTAAAGAGACCAACCTCAACAGCCAAGAAGAGCGTCTGAGCTTGGAAACATGTTTTTTATGTTGGTTTTTGGTATCATTATTTTGGGCTTGAGCGCAATAGTTGAAAAATAATTTCATTTCGTCTTAGAAATGGTAGCGTCCACGGCGGGTTGTAAAAGGCATAAACTGGAGTCAGGTCTGTTTTAAGTTTATTCTTCGCAATATACTCTTTTAAAGTGGCCAAATGTTGGTCTAGGTTTGCTTGGCTAGAACGACCAGAGAACCGAATGGCTACTGCCTGTCGCTTGCTAATCGTGTGTAACTTGATATTTTTGTTATTGGGTCTTGGCAGCGTCTTCAGGGTGTAATCTTTGGGCATAACAAACTGAACTGTCCACAAATTATCATTCCCGACTTGCATCACTGGTGTTGTCATTGGGATTTTGAGATTTTCCTGTTGCATAACTGGGGTTGTCATAGCAATCTTTTCACTGGTCTCATTTGAGCTAACGACCGTAGTATTATTGCCAAAAATATAACCTGCTAATTGACGAAAGCCATCCCGAATCGCCTGATCTCGCTCACCACTAACTTCCACTTCAGCGACTATGCTCGGCTGGTATTCACGCACCTCAATATTACCCTGCGATAGAAGCACTTGATAATCAGGTTCACTGTATTGACTCAAAACATTACACCCATTTAAAAATAGAACAAAAAATACCATCATTGCGGTCAACAATCTCTTCATGTCAGGATCTTCCACAGTTTTACATTTCCCCTAGTATAGCACATCATGCGCAACTCACCCACATTGACATAAAAGACTCATACCCCATATAATAAGGCCACTTAAACCAAGCACAGAAGGCAACGGCTATGAAAAAACCCAGTGAAAAACATGGCAAAAGCAGCAAACAGAGACAGAATCCACAACAGCATCAACACCCACATCCGCGCACATTCAAATCAGGAGGAAATTGCCATATCAAACAGCATGGCGATCATTTTCATGCTGAAGCTGCTGTAGATGATGGTCTAATTGATACCAGCTTGCCACATATTTACACCCGCGAAGAGCAAAATGCTTTGGTTTGGTTAGTGTTTCGCAATCGTCACGACTTTAAAATAGTGAAGCCAAATGAGCCGCTTATGCTGATGATTCCAGATATAGACCCCAATTTATCGAATGAATACCATGCACTGGAAAGAAACTTGGGCACTGATGCAAATGGCTTGCTAAATAAAGTCTACAGACTTTTGCCTCCAAACAAACTTGCCGCGGCGCTTATAGGTGTTTGTGATCACGTAAATGCGATTCCAGACCTGCAAGGTCAAATCGCATTAATTAACGAATTTACTCAAGGGAGCCCAGGCCACATACTGAGCCAGCTACCCGAAACACTAGAAACATTTAGCAAAAAGCCCGAAGTGACCAGGATTTATATTTACTTTTTCAGCGATAAGCATTTGCACTTTCTTGAGCAAGCTTATGACCAAATCATTCAATTATACCAACGCAATGAAAAAGGCAAGTCAAATTATACGCGCTGCACACACTTCAGCTTTAATGATTTCCCGACGATGATCAAGATTGCCCCTAAGGAAATTAATGACCGTGCGATCAATTTTTTTGATCGTATTTCCAAACTATTACCAGAAAACTCTATAGTATTCTATAAGCCCAGCAAGCAATCATCCGGGGGCTGGCGTATCTGGGAAACAAATCAACCAGGTGTTTATACTGCGCTCTTATGTACGACGGCAACAAATAATATGATTGGCAGCAAATTGATTGAAGCAATGCAGATGGCATTCAATGATGTAGGCCTTAAAGCCAAAAGATCATATTATAAGGCCATAGAAAAACCCACGATTGAAATTGCTTTTAGCTGTGAAAAACTCGAGTCAATAAGCTTTGAAAAGTTACAGCTTGAACTTGGGGCCATCATAACAAGCTATACAGCCCCATTCTCAACGTCGCTGAAATATCAGGTCCCAACCGAATGAAGCCCAAACAATCAGATCTAGTGGCTATGACAACTAGTCATACATCACAAGTTGCAGGTCCCGGCTTCTAACATGTATGGCTGAGCAGCTTATGAGTATCACGTCATAGTCTCGGTTAAATTTTAGAGTCGTGAACTAACAACCACACCAGCAGCTCTCCCAAATTACTAGCATTTAATACCGGAAAGAAAATGCTTATCACAGACTTTACACCAAACCATTGATTAATTATCGTAAATAAATTATACTGATACCTAAATTTCGTTTGTGTGTTATAGAATTTCAATGGACCCAACATATGCAAGAAGAATCAGTGCTTGAACATGTCGATAGAATCCTAGGAGGAGGAATTTCCTCCAATGGCGTTTTAGCTGATACAGATAGATGGCAACTAGCCCATTCCTGCAGTGGTTTTTATGCCATTCTTCGTAACGACCTGCTGAAAAAAAAGCTGTATAGCACCGGGATCATTCCGCTTGGGCTATTAGAACATGAGATCTTCAAAGCGTTTGAACCTAATTTAGCCTGGCTCTGTGAGTTCTTTCATCAACGGAAATTCGTATTGTCTCAAATTCATCTGGATGACAAGCTGGCGTGGCCTCTGATGGCCTTAATGGGAATGGATGATGCCATAGAAGCACTATTTGCCAAAGATCCCAAAGGTCCAGAAGGACGGGCTGGTCAGACGGGCCCTACTTGCGAAGATCGTAATGGGTTCAGCCCCTTATTCTATTTCGCGATGGGAGGCCATAAAGAGGCGTTCCAACGTTGGGTTGAAAAATACTACCCCGATTTTAGCCATGAAAAGTATCCAAACTTATTGTCAGCTGTTCTTCCGATTTGTGCTGATGAAAATATTTTAACTTTTCTGATGGAAACTTATGGCTATACGTTATGCTGCCCTCAGAGTGAATCCTCCGCGTGGGCCGCGCTATATGCCATGACTGAGTACGGACATGAGAACTTTTTCTATGTAATAGCGGATGTGCTAGCAGAACTCGAAGTTGATTTTGATGAAGCTGAATGCGTTCCTTTGATGGCCGTGAAGAATAAGCATTGGGATTTAGCGGATACACTGATGGCAAATGGGTTTGAGCTAAGCGAGGAACAACAAGCACAGTTAGCTTGTTATGCAGCGCGAGATGATCATCAGCGTTTTTTAACGCTTTTAGAGCAGCTTCCCCATATTGATTTTAGTCAGTTCAATTTCGAAGGCAATAATGTTTACACTTTAGCTTGCGAAGGTGGCAATCTTGAAACAGTTCAATACATTGTCCAAAAACGCTGGTTTAGTGAAAGCAAACCTGACTTCACGGTCAGCCGAGCGACAGGGACACTTATTGCCGCTCAATATGGTCACATGAAACTGTTAGAATATTTTTTCAAAGAATGTGGAGCAGATGTTAATCAACGTGATGCCAATAATCGAGATCTCATGGACTATGCTGCAATGCATGGCGATTGGTTTAAATTTCAGTATTTAGTGAAGGCTTATCGACCCAGTGACTGGGTTCCAGCTCCACCAAACAACAAAGATGAAAAATCTCCCTTAAACTACGCTATCAGTGCGGGTCTAATCTATTTTGTTCAACAATTCATTTTGATGTACGGGATTGACTATCTCGATAATCAGCCTCGTCTACTCATTGAAAAAGAGGTGGAAAGCAATCCAGTAATGGATAGCTTGCTATATAATTTAAAAATGGAGCTATACGATGGTGACTTTGTAAAAGCTATAGCCTTCTACGAACTTTAGTCCCCCAGCTAGCGTTTCTTTCTGCACAACCGAAAATCGAGGTAAACTTTGAAACGGTAGAGATACCGATTTTAAGCTATAATTACATTGTCGATAGTGACATAAATCAGGTGACTTAGCTTAGGGGGCGAAGGTGCGTAAAATTCCACGAATTACAGACAAGTTTGCAAGGGGGCTGAACAATTCTGAGACTAGCCCTATACTTGAAAGAAAAGGGCCTAAAGGTGCTGAGCATCTAACCTGGAATTCAGCGCTATCAAATGAAGACTTAATGCATGCCGATGCCTTAATCATTGACTTAGATACCGCTCAAAAAAACCAAGATTGCACTCAAGGCGCTGGATCAGATGCCGCTACATTGAGTGTACGGTTACGGGAAGGGGCATCCATAGTTCTTGTTGCCACCCATTCTGAGACAATCCGCCAGGAGGCCGCCTCCCGTGTGGCTATATTAAACGTATTGGCAGATTGCTTGCTGACTCCCGCTGATCAACTGAGGAAGCTAAGTCGTACTCCAACTGTTTCACGTAAAGAAAGACCCTCAGTTACTCCGGCTGTCGAAACCACAGTCACTAATAGTGACGTTGAAGCCTATAAGATGCATCGAGAGGCATTTAGAGGGCACATCGCCTCTAATGTTTGGCCAGCACTATTTGACTCCACAAAATCCTATTTTTCATCGGGCAAAAACAAAGAATTTCTAGTTAAAACTAGACATGATTTTGTGGTGGATTTTCTCAAAACCTGCCAGGATAATGGAATTAGCGATACGATGCGTGATCCCAATAATTCTGAAAATACAATAACACTACAAGATTGTCTAGATACATTGGTAAACTCCCCCTTTATTCAAAATCGAATACAAGAAGATACGAATCAGAATCGTATTAATGGTGAGGTCAAAATGAGAATAGGCAAGATCACCCATTATGCTGAAACGCTTGCTGAAAACGTACAGCCCTCGCATCAGTCCCCCGGTCACAAAGTTACCTTGCTGTTTAGCAGTACGGATGAGCATAATTCAGCATTAGTAAAAACCTTAACCGAGGAAGCAAGAGCATTACTTAAGAATGACAAAGTCGAGATTAAAGAAGGCGATCCTTTTGTGATAGCCCGTCAAGACTCTAGCATAGCTCCTAAAAAAACAGCTATGCACCAAACCAAAGCTCGAGTCCATAGCAATCCTGATTTAGGTGCAGCCAGTAAAAAACCAGTGATCTCTAAGGGTAGAGCGAGCTGGACACTAAAGTCTCTATCAACATCAGCCATTAAGCCTAAAAATAAAACCACATTAGAAACCGAAACAAAGCATGAAACAAGTCCAGTTACTAAAAAACCTTAGTCCATAACCCAATAATCATACCCCCAGTGAAAATAGCCAAACTTATCTTACCTAGCAAAATAACGATTTCCCTCATACTACTTTAAGGTTAACACGGTACAATGTTGTGGAGTTTAAGAGAAATTATTAACGTAGGAGCATGGTAATGAAGAAATCAATTATGAATATCGGTATTGGCGCAGTTTGCTTGATGATGACGATACCAGCTTTAGCAAGAACCCATACCACCGTAGATATCCATGTGCCGGTTGTTACCCACCATGTAGAGCGCGTAGTTGTCTATGATGCTCAGCCTAATTCAATGCATCAGCAACATTTACAGATTGGCGCTAGTATTAGCCATAAAATGGGCATCTCAGAGCGCCCCTACGTTATTAGCCAAGGTGGCCTCACCAAAATTTCATTTAACAGCTACAGAAATGCAGAACGCTTTGTTCATATCATCTCCTATAGACCTTACAACATTCGCAGCACAACCTATCGCAGCGCTATGAAAAGCATTCAAAAAGAAGGTGGTTTTTACCGGGTGTATTTAACTAACTCGCAGTATAGACATATGAGCAACGTGCTAACGCCTGTTGTTTATCACCGTGCTGCGCATCGTCCACATGGTGCTCTCAATATTGGCATGTCATTCTAAAAGCCTGTTGGCATGTAAAGGCTGCCCATCAATTTAGCAGCCTTTTACATGTACTTTTTCCTTAATACAGTGTATTATACTAGAAACACACTAAGGCACGTTGATATGATCGAGAGAGCACCAAAAGATATCCTTAAAAAACTGCTGTTTTTTGTACAAGGAACACAGGGACGCGCATCTCGTGATCTCTTATCTTTTGCCTCAACATGTAAGCGCATTTGGCAATGTGCTTATGAAATGGATTACACCGCACCCAACCGTAGCATATTCACCGCCATAATAAATTATAGTACCGAGCTTTATACCAATGAGCCCATTTATGCACAACCAGCAACCGCCTTTGATTTTAACGGTATAGCTGAATGCTGGAATAAGCAGAAATCAAACGGGTTTCTCAATTATCAAGATTGCTTAGCGTCTATACCTAAAGACTTAAAGCCTTCGAGGTATTTGATTTTTGAAGTACGATTACCTAGACAGTCACTAAATGACACCACAAATACAACACGCTATGAAATCAACACCGACCCGCTATGTAGCACCATGATCACTCAGGTCAAACTCATTTACTGTCCTGCAAGACCTCCTTTCCTATCACACGAAGGCGGCTATGACTTTGATGTTAACCGAGAAAAAGTGCTGCACCCCAAAGACTTCGACAATACGACATTTGCCGAACCTCAAACACCTTTAATCAATTTCCCCAGCAAACCCAAATAAGCCCCGACGTTTAACCTCCTATCCAAATATTATTCTAAAGATAGGCTATACTTATAAGTAAGAGTAATAGGAGGGGGGAAAACACATGATATTTGGCATCGATTTTTATCAAGATCTTCGCGAAGCGTTGATTGGTGAGTGTAAGCGACTACAACAACAACTAAGAAATCCTCATCAACTGGCGATTAGGGCCTACCCCCTAAAGAAAAATCAAGAAATTATCAGCTTATTTTTAGGAAGGTTGAGAGAGGATTTAACAGTAGATTCATTAAAGGATCT
>JBGSSQ010000016.1:0-4587 GCA_041736975.1 Gammaproteobacteria bacterium | reverse complement strand
ATTTCAGCAGAATCCTTTCGCCCTGGTCTCTGCCAATAATACATACTTGCAGGCCTGCGTGGATCAGAGTAGGCTAAAATCTCCTGTCCTATTAGAGCCTCTAAAATAGGGCCTTTATTAACGTATTGGTCTTGTGGATTTAAAATCCACTCTTTCAGTGACAAACCAAGTAACGCTTGAGCGAGAGCAACGTCTAGCATGATAGTTTTATGGATCTCAGGATTTGCTTGTGCTGCTAATGGGATACCTTGAGTAGCTGTATATTGAACTTTTTGTATTACACGCGCCTTCTCCAGCAAATCAATCGCAGGCGCCAACTCACGCTTTCTATAACCACCTTCAATTCTCGATGTTTTATATTCATTGGATAGTTGCTGTGGAATATTTTTAAAAACAAGATCCACATATTTAATCTGAGCTTTTCTAGAGTACTTAGGGAAATCATCAATGTATGTATCAATTATTTCATTATGAACTAACATTGATTCTTGTAAGTTAGCGGTATCTCGCCAGGACACTACCGCTTCGGGCATTCCGCCCACAGCAATATATTCGCCTAACAAATTAAGAGCCATACTATGTAAAGGTTCACCCATTAGTTCGTTAATAGGATGTGTGAGAATGACTTTTGCCAGTTGATGATGATTTAAAGCACACAAAAACTCAATAAATGAAAGCGGATACATATTGTAATAACTAACTCTACCAACGGGAACCCCTACTTTCTCTATCGCGAAATCAATCAAAGAACCTGCTGCAACTACATGCAATTCGGGCATATTTTCGTAGAAATAGCGTAGCGCTGTTATTGCGTTTGGCTCTGCTTGGACTTCATCAAGAAAAAGAAGTGTCACGCCTGGCTCTATGACCTTACCTGTGAGAGCGCTGAGCTCCTTTACTATCCTATCAGGCTGTAGATTCTTTGCGAAAATCTGCTTGGCTTCAGGCGACAACTCAAAGTTGATCTCAACAAAACTGTCAAATGACCCGCTCATACGCCTAATGGCATTTGTTTTACCAACCTGTCGCGCCCCTCTTAAGATAAGCGGCTTCCGCCTTAAAGAATGTCGCCATTCACGCAAATAACAATCAATAGCTCTATCCATAATCGCCTCTGAAAGTAGCATTATCAGCAATTATGGTCGAAATCACGGGATATTTCAAGTGATTTTTGGTCGAAATCACGGGGTCATTTACAGTTTTTTTGGTCAAAATCACGGGTTGGTGACTGATTCACATCGCTACACCTCCACTCTAAGTGGTACAGAATGGAAACACAGCCGCTGTTTACGTTATGAACACTGGTACCCCAGCCCGAGCGCATATCCATACTGGCAGAAGCACCACATATGTCTGCTACTTTGAGTACTTAACATCAAATCGCATCTCAGGGTAGCCATATTCTTAGATGCGCCCCTATCTACTACATACCCTAGCTAAAGCTTATGTATGGGGCATCAGTTTGAAAAAGATAGGGACATAATGTCTTGAAGTAGTTCATATATTTCTGAATTTACATCATGGCACATTTCCTGAGCTGTATGACCCAGATGGTTTACAAAGAAAACATTTGAGTTTATAGAGAGTAAATATCGTACGATTTCAACTTGCTTAAAGACAACAGCTTGATGCAGCAGAGTCCAGCCTTTGTCGTCCTGAGCATCGATATCTATTAAATTTTCTTCACAAAGGCCTTTAAATCCATCAATGTCACCTAAAGCAACCAACTCCATAGCATCTTTAAAGTTTTGTATAGCAATAATTTTATTTACAACTTCCTGGTCACTGTGTGGCTCTAGTATTTTAAATATATTAGATTTAAGGTCGCAGCACAGCTCCACAGGAAACAGGCCATCTCTATTCTTTATTCTTGCGCTTGCATTATTTTCCAGTAACAATTTTGCTATTGCATCTCTTTTGAAAAAAACAGCCTGGTGTAAAAAAGTAAATCCGTTCAATGAACATTGAGCGTTAATATTAAGTCGATTTTGAATAGAGATTCTTAACATATCAATATCATTATTAACAATCATTTCCATGCAATTCTGCAATATATTGATCTCCATTCGACTCTTTATATCTTTAACAACAGATTTCCCTAAGCCTTTTGACAGCACCTTAAATAACTGTGAGTCTATTTCGGATTGATATTTAATTGGCACAAGCTCTAGTGGAAAAAGAGGAATTTTGCATTTTGATTTTTTGTGATAATTTGCACCTTTCCGCAACAACAACAAAGTCACTTCTAATAATCCTTTGTCAGCAGCCCAGTGCAGCAAACTCCATCCTTGAAAAGTGCAATTAATATCAAACCATCGCATACCCTTCTCATCATCAAAAGGCCTCATAGGTTGGCTTAATCCACTAATTTTTTGTTTCAGTTTTTTTCCCGCCTTATGATATATATTTAACAAACTAGCATTTTCAACACCTATCTCCCTACAAAAAAGCTGAAAAATGAAGGCAAGATCAAAGCAATTTACTTCTCTAATAATTCCTATATTTTCATTGAGAATATCGTGGCCAAATAACAAAGGCATTTCTGGCAAATAGCTCCAACGCTGTTCGCGAATAAATTCTATAAATACATTGAAAAGGACAGTGGCCTTTTCCTCCGGTTCAGAATTTGCTGATAAACTGCTTTGAACAAATGCCAGCGACTCCCGCTTAAGGATCCCCCTCAATCAAGCCAGCGGCGCCTAAATCAAGGGGGCAAAACAACTCTTCACTGACAGTGATGAATTTTTTTGATGTTACTCAGGGTGGATATCAACTACTTAGGGCATGGAGGAGGGGCCATTGGCCCCGCTACTTCACTATGAGGTATTGGGGTTTAAGCGGATCTCATGATCATAGGCCAGCGCATGCCAAAGATCCTCAAAAGTATTAATGAAGAAATTAAAAAATAACCCTCGCTTGCGTTCCCACAGATTTTTTTTAGAGTGATATTTTTCCAATGCTTTTTGAAATACTTTGCAGCCCAGTTGCTGCAGTTGATCTACAAAGAACGCCAGCATCATTAAGTACGCAAACACCGTACTCAAGTTTTTCTTTCCATGCCCAAAGTTATGCTCAAATTGATATCCCTGATTTTTGAGCGTATTAAACGTTTCATTTTCAATTTTGTGCCGTGCACGTCCTCCTTTCATAATTGAATAAACATTATCTTCATTGAGTTCAATATCCGTCACCCAAACCCAATGTTGCTCCTTACCTTTTTCATTTTCTTCCCAATATTCCAGCACTTTCACTAGGCAATCGAGGTGAGAGTAATTCAATGGCAATCCATTTGTCCATTTAAAACGGTGCCTCACATTATTCTTTTTCAACTCCTGTGACTTTGTTGGAAGCGCACGAAACTCTTCAAATAGCGCCTTATGATCATTCTCTTTTGCGACCAATATAAAAGAGTACCTCTCTTTTTTTAGCCGCTTAATAAAAGGACCATTTGAGAATAAGCCATCACCCGTAATGATCAGCTGTAAATGAGGATGCTCCCTTTTTAGGTCATCCAAAAATCGCTCAGATGCTCGACGCTCGCAATCATTTTTGGTTGAGCCATCTCCTTTCATAATGGGCTCAGGTGCAAATGGCAAGACGACTTTATGATCCGGGTGCACAATCGCGGCCGAAAGCATCTGGTGGTAATAACTCACGCTGCCATCCTGATGCTTTTTTTGGCAACAATTATCACAATGGATCTCTTGAGAATAAAAAAAGCCAGTGCCGTCAATGGGCACCAAATATCGGCCTTTATAATATTGAAAGAGCTCTAGATGCTTGCTTCGCTGGCATTGGGCAAAAAGTTTTTTAAATGTGCTTCGAAGTTTTGCAGGATCCACTTCATCGAGACGCTCTCGCATCTGAGTATCGGAAGGAACCGTTTTAATTTGATACACTGTTTCTAAATTGTGACGAATCCTTTCTTCATTGCTGTGCTGATCAAATTGAAGAAGACAAGGGTATTTTAAGCTAAATACTGCAAAGCCTAACATTAAAGTATCAGCCAAACTAATGGCTCGAGCTCGCAGAGGCGTGTCTTTCACACGTGCAAAAGAATAGTGTACCAGCTGATGTATTTCTTTACAGCTTAACATTCCCTTCATAGTCGGTATCCTTGCTGAGTGACGGCTTGAAGCAAGGATACCTCAAAAGGATCGAGGAGAAAAAATGTTTTTTGAGGCACGGCGGCAGCTTGGCCGGGTCAGGTGTCTTCTTTCGGGATCGTGTGGAGCCAGGATGGCGGAACCGAAGCCCCTACAGGGATGTACCTGCCGGGCGGTCCCGAAAGAAGACACCTGACCAAGCCAAACTGTTGCAAGCGGTGATCCTGATAGAAAGCAGAAAGTTTACGAAAACTATTTTTTCTGTCGTCTGAAACCCCACTATTGGTGAGGGTTTTGGCTTAGCCGGGAACCGCTGTAACTAACGCAAACCCAAGGCTGTAATGTCACTTTTAATAGCAAGAGACAGCCGAGGTGTCAGTGATGTTCCTATACTAATTCGGACAGGTTATGAACAAACCCACGCTGGTTACACACTCGATTTTAAACAATGACTAAGATAGCAGTCGAGCGCACACAGCCC
>JBGSSQ010000413.1:0-4020 GCA_041736975.1 Gammaproteobacteria bacterium | reverse complement strand
AGGCCGGCAACTTAAAATTCATAGCCAACTCTATCACCCAGCCCCCACTGAAACCCTGCTAATGAAGCAAACGGTACTACCGATGCAACGTGTCTATGTTCATGGCGTACTCAATCAAGATAAATATCCTGTGATCACGGTGTATTGCCAACCGGTAACGCCCATTGTCGATATCCACGAAGCCATTAAAACATTGCACTATCATATTCTTGTAAATTTACCACTTCATCACAAACCTACACTTTGGTGTTTTGTGGAAAAAATCCCCCTGACCGCTAATATGAAAATTGATGAAAAGACATTAAGGTCTGAAGACACCCCCAAATATCATCTAGGACATAGACTGCAAAGAAACGGCATTGATGATATTGAGAAAAAGGTCTTCGATATTTTTAGCTCGATTGTTGACACTCAAATCCAAATTGGCTATGAAGATCCACTGACCTATATCGCCTCATCAATACAAATTTTTTCTTGCCTTAATCGCCTCAATGATAGCTTTTCACTGAAGCTATCGTTCCAAGATTTTTTAAATACCCCAACCATCGGAGCAATAGCACGTAAAATACGAGGGTGGCCTAATACACTCATTCAACTCAATACACGCTTCCCAATACAACCTGCATCAAAACCCGTGTTATTTTTGATTCACTCTATATTAGGTGATGCCCTACAAGATTACAGCCACTTTGCTACGCTATGGCAAGAATCCATACCTATACTGGGCATTCAAGCACCGGGACTAATCGATGAAAATCAGATGCCCTGCACAATGCCAGAATTAGTCGATCATTACTGCCAGCAAATTCAGAGCATACAAACTAATGGGCCTTATTTTATTGCTGGTCGATCAGCAGGCGGCATTATCGGACATGCCATCGCCACTCGATTAGCCGCTCGCCATGCTGTTGTTTTAATGGCTTTTGACACGGACATTAAAAATTTCACCCCCATGCGCTTTGCCCACTATTTGTTAGACCTCGTTAACCGCTATCTAGGCGCTAAAAACATCATCACCCACGACCAACTCGACAGCCAAACCAATGAGCAACAGGTCATACATGTGTTCTCTCTACTACTGTCACAACCCAGCATAAATTCCTCGCAAATTAAGCGCTTGATCACTGTTCGTAACACTATTCTTGCATGCATATCCTACGAAATCGAAGGGATTGTACCTAACATGCTACTCTACACCGCAGGTGAAACTAAAAAACTGCATGGCGGAGATGAGCGCCTCGGGTGGCCATCTTATCAACCAATCAACCGTTTTCACTATGAGCAAGAAACTCACGATTCTATAGTCAATTATAAGCCCTTGGTACAAGATTGCGCTCTACAGCTAAGCCAATTTAGTGCTTATTTTCACGATGGCAACCAAAACCCAAGTCTGGCACGCTTACATATTGGCAATAATGTGGGATACTCACTGCCATTCACTGATAGCATACTCAAAAAAATATTCTCAAACCTTGAGGGAGCCACTTTCATTGCAGCTAGCCAAGTGTCAACAGCATGGTATCGTATAGCTCGTGAATTTAAATCAGGGACTTATATCGTGCCCGCAGTGCTTTTAGGTACAAATCGTTACCTACTCAGCAATGCATTAAGGTGTTTTTTGCGTGATCTAACACGAAAAAAAGTGCTACTTATTAAAGGGGCCTCCGGCATAGGCAAAAGTTCAGCCTTATTTTATCTTGAGCAACAACTAACATTTCAAGGGCATGCTGTAATACGTCGAGAATTAGGTGATTACACTATCACTGACCTTCACCACTCATTAAAAAACGAGATTGATCAATGGCAAACAACTCAAACTGAAAAGCACTGCTTTATTATCCTAGACGCCGAAGACGAACTGGGTCAACTTAACTTTAATTACCGACTGCCCAATTTATACAACAAGCTAAAACTAAATCGAGCCAATAACACCACATTAATCATTAGTTGTCGTAGCGAGATTTTCACTCCACTCTATCAATATGACTTCTCGCCAGACAATAACACTCAGGCCCTAGAAGAATGGGCAGTTTTGCCATTATCCTATCAACAAGCCTCTTTACTTATGTCAAAAATTAAAGACCGAAGCCCCGACTTTCTCAAAGCGTATTATTTGATACTGCCCGAATTTATTCGTGAAAACACCTTGCTGTTGAGCTACTCACTACAACTTGTTAACGAATTTGCACATGGCCAATTCAACGTACTCAACCTCTACCAAAACTTAACAGCTAAATACATTCACGAATGGCAAAGCAGTAAACCCACTGGAGAATATGTCATTGACACCCTAGTGGATGACTGTAGACGCTATGCTGAAAGTATTGCATTAACGCTCATTGGCTTACAGCAAAAACAACTCGTACAAAATGCTGAAAAAAACACTATGACATCATCATTATTCACCCCTGAAAAAATCAAACTCCTAAAGAACATTCATATTGAAAAAACAGCAGCTGGATACAAATTCTCCCATGCCAGCTTTGTGGGCTACTATGCAGCAACGGCTATTGCCAGAGCATTACTCAGTGATGATAGCCCGCAGACATTACAAAACTATTTTCAGCAATATGCCATAACATCGATAAAGCTGGTCACTGACTCTCACTTTATTCGGTTTTGGCGACTTATCAGCACCGACGCCATTAATAAACGCCTACTCAGTTGTATAACAGCGTCCAGAGAGAACCCCAGCCTCGCCATAATAGCCGGCTTGGCAATAACGCTAACCAACTGCAATAAGCTGTTTTTGGGCAATGTCGACTTGAGCTTTATCACGCTTCAAGATGCTGTAATGGATCATGGAAACTACCAAGGTGTTAACTTCCTTGGAGCAAGCTTTATCCATGTTAGCCTCATTGGTGCTATTCTCGACCAGACAAACCTGCAAAAAACAATCTACGAAGATGTAAAATTTGATTATGGCAGTGAATACCCAGAAAAAAAATATGCTCGCTGTGGCAATACCAACTTCATTATCACCTACCCTGTTGTAAATCAAAAAGGTCCTATAAAAATACAACGAATAAATCTTGAGCCCCTCACCAACAGCGAACTCACTCTGAAAAACGCCGATGACAGCATCCTCATCCAAAGCTACGCGAGTGTTTACAAACAACTCCCAATGACAATTACCACAAGAACTGCCATTGCATCAAATGACGGACAATTCCTGTTGTTTTTAAGTCACGAGCGCGAAAATATTCAAGAAATTCTTGCGTTTTGTTTTCAACTCAGTAATGGCAGATTCGTCAATAAATTTATTATTCATAGTACCAACCCCAAAATTTACTTTTCCACTAAGAATGACTCTATTTATTATAAGGACCAAAATAACAGCAGCCCGCAACGAATTATATTTCAATCACTTCAATCCCCTAATTTTCACAAAACTATTCCGATACCAGAGGATGGCCACACTCATTTCAATATCGACAATAATAATATACTACTGACGTTTAAATGCGAGATTGAACATAATAGCACAACTCAGAACTTCCAACGTATCACCAATATTAACATATATTCAATGGATGAAGAACTACGCAAAGTTAATAGCATTGAAGTTAACGTGCTATACGATGCTGAAGCTCAATTGCTATGCCAACTTCACGCCAACACATCGCTACTCGTCATAGTTTTCCAGGCACCGGCGACTCATTCAGACCTTGTCAACTTACAAATCCATGATCTAAAAACAAAAAAACAGATTTTTTCCACCACACTTAAAGATTTCGAATACGCTATTGACTGCAACGTGATGGTATACCGCAATCCACGAGGTTATATTATTGTTGAAGACATTCGTTCACAAAAGCGTTTGTTTCAGCACCTATGCCTTGACGATAGTGTTAAGCGCTTTAACATTGTCAGAAATGGGCTTGGTATTATTTACGAAACCACAACCGGAGCCCCTGTAACACGAAAAACAGTATTCAAACCTATCACTGCAAACCATTCACTACTTAGCAATCGATTACGGCCAAAGACAATTCAAAACTATTTACTAGACGCAAGGCA
>JBGSSQ010000393.1:0-5027 GCA_041736975.1 Gammaproteobacteria bacterium | reverse complement strand
TCAAATCCACTGCATTGCTAAAGATAGCGCTTTCAGTACTTTTAAACATACTGAATGAACACCATACGTCCGTTTTGACTTTAGCTTTAGGGTGACTTTGTTGACGAACACGGCATTGGTCTGCCAGAGCCTGATAGGCCTCCGCCAAAGCATTATTCACCGTAGCATGTTCTGGCTGCAAGCGCTGGACTAAGGAGTAGCAATCGATGGCAATTGCCAGCTCCTTCTTCTTGCAGTACTGCTCACCGAGCTCATAGAAGATATCAACCAGAGGGCTATAATCCTCCGTGTGTTTAATTAAACAGGCAGTGACTTTCAGCTCTTCGGTCTCCAATCTCATCATATCAGCCAAATCATAGGGCCTATCAGGGTAATACTTCAAAAACGTCAGCAATGACACATGCCCATCCTGTTGCAAACCACTGAATTGGTAATCAAGAGCACACCCCCCTTCCTCTGGATCAGCGTATTCTGGCCGGGCACCATAATGAACAAGCAGCTGCACTAGCTCAAACGAATTAAGTTCACAAGCATAATGCAGCGCCGTTCGGTTATCAGGATCATAAACATTAACCTTCGCGCCCTTTTCCAGTAAGCCTGAAACAACTTTAATATCACCATAACGCGCAGCCAGATGGAGTGATGAAAAATCTTCACTGATACCACTAAAATAGCGCTTACCTATACTCTTATTTTCATCTTTATCTTCAACTCGATACCCCTGTTTTTCAAGTAACTGAATAAACTCTAAACAACCACTTTCCCAAGCAAATGAGACCAATAAATCAATTAGACTAGGATCTAACGTCACCCCATGATGCTTAACATGCTGAATGAGTAAAACAATCAACCTAATGTTTTGACTGTCGATGGCCTGTTCAACTAATGTCCATAGCGCGTCATCGTTGATCTCCAGTATAGAAGTGCGATCAGGCGTTTTGGCAGACGATTGCTTAGCGAATTCGATTTGCTGTAATGTCGCTATCAGCTCGTTTTTTATAGCCGAAGCTCTCAATTGATCAACTGCGCTAGCCTCTACAATTTCTGCTTGTAGATTTTGACAGGCTGCATTGATAATGAGCTCTTTAACGTTGTTCCTGTCCTGAAAACCTCTATGACACAAGGCCAGCTCCAACGGCGTCAATCGAAGCAATGTCTCTATATACTCATCACACAGAGCCAAGGTACACGCTGAGCGATTTTTTTTCTCTTCAGCTAGCTGGCTTTCCAACAGCAAATTCCATTTACCCTTGAAGGAGCCCTCTTGTTGATAAGAAAATACCAAAGCACGCGCCTCGGGGGGAGAGTCAGAAGATTGCGCACCTTCTGCAGTCCAATCAACTTCATTATTGAAAAACGTTTTCAACATTCTGAAGAAATTGGCCATTGCCGCAAGTGGTGTCATTGTACCCTGAGAAACTTGATTCAATAGTTTTAAGTACTCGATGCGATAATAAGAGGGGGCTTGGATTTTTCCTTCCATTTTAGCGTCAAGCCTGTTCACTACCGTGGGTAGCTCCACTGTCGCATTCAAACTAAAAAGAAAGTCGGTATTATCCAGAATGCTGTATCTTACCAGATTAAACTCACCTAACCGCGTCGGGTGTGCTTTTGCCTTAGCCGCTGTTGAATCTTCAAAGCCACTAATTAATGCACTGTGACACCCATTGGTGGCAACGCCAAAACGATTTCCAGCCTCCGCTGAGCCCACATTAACGGTATCGGTGATCGTTATCGTTAATTTCTTGTTATGGTATGCAACAAAAGAATAAAAAGCTAAATCACAACGTCGTGCAGCGTGCTCAATGATCTCCGCGCGAGCGCACCTCACCACCTCAATCACTCGCGCCTGCTCTCCAGTCAGCAATGTTCTTTTTTCCCCTAATTCATTTAGTTTTAAGCTGGCCATTCCAGCAGGCCGCGCTAAAGCAGCGCGACGCTCACCAGTGTAGGTTACCGAAGTGCTTGATTCAATCGGTGACAGAGAGGAATCATTATGATTGCCGGGATGTGTTTGTAAGATCGTCGCAATTTCAGATTGATTAGCATTAATATAGTTAATTAGTTGGTAAGTCTTACAATAGATACGGCCATCATTGTAGACCACATCAAAATACCAAGGTATCACACTAGGATCGATTTTACTTAATACCAGCTTTACGAGTCCAGGATTAGTGCTACCTATTGCAACCATCAGCGGGGTAAAACCATTAAAGTTGTTACACCACGTCCCTGCTACTTGCGATAATACCACTTTGTTTTTTTCCAGAAAGGGCGCCACATCCTGTACTGATGAGCCAGAACGTAGCAGGTTCATCAATTGTGTATAGTTCTCTCGGTTTTTGACGACGAGTTGACTGATAGCATTTCTAATATTAGGCGCTAGAGCAATCTGGGTTGTTGTAGAATTCAACAAATTAGTTTCGGTAATAGCGGTCGCTTGCAGCGCTTGCAACAAGAGTGGGTGTTGGTTGTCGTAGGACGTTCCATACAAATTAAATTCGTGAAGATAGCGCATTTTAGGTAAAGCGACTTGTAACAATTTCACCCAGTTTTTATCCCGCGCGGATCCACTGCCAGATACTCTGCAGTGATCAAAAGTTAAGATATGCAAGTTTTAGTCAGGTAGTGCAGATGTCAAAAAATTACAGGCCTTAGCACCAAGAAGAAACCCACTGCTTAGCTCCAATTCCAGCAACTGTTTATTTTTAGGAAGAAGATTCAGAACACTGGGAACATCTTTTGTACCTATAGTAGCAATGTTCAAATGCCTAACTGCAGAATTCTGTGTGTTGAGTATGGCGCAAGCAGACGCGACATTACTGGAATTGACACTGAGCGACTGAAACGCTGGCGCAACGGCTACCTTATTTTCAAAATCGAGTGCGCGTATCACCTTAGGATTAACGTCTATTCTACCCTCATGAGTTCGATCTTTAATTTTTTTCTCTAATCGCCTTTTTAGCGTGTTAAATCTTAAGCCTAAAGCTGACTGAGTCCCCTGCCCTTCTGGCGTCTGAGGCTGTGCAGCCGTTGTCAGCGCATGATATGAAAAAGAAGCCTCTTCACGACCCACTTGTGCATAGATATCTTGAAGTGCATCAATGGCATTATGATCTTCAAACTGACGGATCACTTCCAAGAGTGCGGCATACTCATCGTCTTTTCCTATCTCATATACTCTATTAGCAATGTTAATGGGCATTTGCCCCCCCCCTTCTGTTTTGCGATTATTCTAAACAAACAGCCACTATACACAAGTATAAAGCTGAAATCAGCACTAAACATATCCAATGCACAAGCCAATGAGCTGCAGTGAATTAGGGCTATGGGGTCAAGTCTGAATTAATTGAGTAATTAAAAGTCCCTGTTCACTCGAGGGCTTATGTAGCCTGGCTTGGCCAGCTTGGAAGAAAAGATGGAAAACTATAAACTTCGGTTGCTTAGTGTGTTTTCTTGCTGTCTTATAAGAAGCTTTGATGGTTCTTCTCGATATTATACCGTTCGAGCACTGGTTACCTCCCTGTTTTCTCGTTTAAATCGGGTTCATCAGGAAAAACACATAGATGACATTGATATAAAAAGCGCTTATGATTTCTCAGCTATGAAATTTGCGGCAATATTTAGCAAAATATTATTAATATCATTACTCTCTTTTATATGGTGCAAATTTAAATATAAGAGAAGATGAATATACTCAGCTTATGACGGCATGCTTTAATGAGTATTACGGTCGTGAATTTGATGCATTAAAAGATCTTTGCGGCGCAACCCACTGCAATGAAAATACCTGAGAGCATTTCTAGTGAACGCCATATTTCTTCCCAACCACCCGTCAACACGGCCGAGCTGAAACATCTACTAGTGTGCGTTCGAGAGCAGATACCCATACACTGGCATGCTACTCGGATCAGAGACCGGCCGGAAACTGTCGCATAAAACCACAACGCACTTTGATCACATTTGCCATTTTCATGTGATAGGCTAAGAACGCTGCCTGCTAATTACTATTCGTAGTACCCTGTAAATTCATGAAGGCAACATACTAATATTGTTAGTGTATTTGACCAGAGAAATCAACCGACTATTATGACTTATGTCAAAGCAAACTGGGTGTCCTGCTAGGTATAAAAGTAAATTATAAACACCAACGGATCATATGTTTTTATAAAAGAATCATCCATGTAGCACACCTACTTATAGAGCCACGACATTGCTGATGGCACCATCCCGGGAGGCTTGTCTGGATGATGCGAGTGATAAAGGCGGCATTTCAAGTCGAGCGAGCCCGAAGACCACTTACCTCAACAAGCCACACCTTCGTCGATATGTATAGCAACACAACCTGGCGTCTTCGTCACTCGCTAAAATCCTATAGTAGACCGCTAATCTTATGCCCTTATCCCGTTTACGGCTTCTCTGATTGCTTAAGAATCATCAAAAACGACTAGGCCTGGATGATTAGCCAGGCCTTGTCACTCCTTATCGAGGTTATTTCATTAGTTTACATCGCTCGGAAAATGGATCAATTCCCGAATTAAAAGCTTCAAGAGTATTAGACACCCTCATTAGGCCGATAAGTCGATTATTCACGCCTAAATCCATTACTTTATAACAACCCAGTGTAATCAGTAAGTTTTCAGCGCTAGCGTTTGGCCCTGAGAAAAAATAACTTGGCGAAGCAAGCTGACTGGCCACGCCATCATCACCCAATATAATATCGCCAAAGTTGGCTAAGCCTAAAGTGGGGAGGCCATAAGTAGTACCCTGAATCCGATTAAAAAGGAATGCACTTCCATAGGTATTACTGCCAACCCAGATAGCAGGATAGGCCTTGATAATATCATTGTTAATATAGACATTACCACTATCGCTATCTAGTCTTACATGCGCTTCTCTTATACCCACAGCAACTTTTCCTGGACTTGGCTTTGCATCAATCACATTATTAAGCACGAGATTATTTTTGCCGTTACTATCGCCTTCTATTTGAATACCAACGACCCCGACCCCGGGAAAGAAACCAG
>JBGSSQ010000362.1:0-8540 GCA_041736975.1 Gammaproteobacteria bacterium | reverse complement strand
TCGCTGACAAAACGCCGCACAGAATCCCGAATCATAAGTTCTTCAGGCGAAAATAATTTGTCTAACAAGAGTATATCTTTCATCAACATCCCCTATTTACTTTAATAGCAAGGCTAAGCAATCAACCATAAGCAAGGTCACAACACATCAGTATAGAGTATAACCTGTTTCTGATGTGATGGTACTCCCAAAATAATACGTGCTTAAATCCGCGCAGAAACAAGCTCGAATCTTTTCAGGTCTTTCCTTATTTTTCACCCATTCATCAATAGGTATCTCAATGATCGCCCCGAATGACATCATAACAGAATACGCCAGAGAGGAAGGCTCTATAGACACTTTTTTATTACTAAGAAATTCAAGTATGGCAGCAATACAAGATTCTACAGTATTTGCAGCCTTAACTGATTCACAACGTGTTAGCATAGCTCGGACTGCGGTTAGCTGAAATGTTTTGTGCTGATTAGAAAACTGAGAGCTGAATAAGCCCAAAGGCCAACTATCCGTTTTATTAATAACATAACGATAATATGCCTTTTCAAGGGCGACCTTGATAGCATGCTTCTGATAAAAATCAGCAAATGTAAGAATGCTAGAATCGCCTGATTCAACCACCTCAGCGCAAAATCGGCAATATTGAAGATAACTATCCCACCGCTCCCTCAATGCCTGTTGAGTGACTAAATTGGGCAGTTTGATAATCCGCTGGCCGTTTTCAGTACGGGCTCTTCTAACGGGCATTTCATCAGGCAGAGTAGAGCCAGCGACCAAGCCAGCAAAAACATTGTCATCTAAAGGCAGAAGGTCATCACTTAAGCTGGCTATCACCTCAGCCTTGGGCTTTGGACGACAACAAAGAATCAGTGTTTTAATCAAATCTGCTTTTTCCTTCATGGTAAAAGCTTCTGAGATATCCTCTTCGCTAATAATCTGTGACAGTGCCGACATAAACTTAATTTGCGAATCATAGCGCAGCAATTCAGAACAGAGCTCAGCCATCGCCGCCCCACCCCCTTTGCCACCTGCACAAATTGGTTTTATAAAGTGCCTAAATTCAAATTTAATATGCAGCATTTCATTTTCAGAAATACCCGCGACTTTCTTATAGTTGTTAGCGGAACAATAACGTCCAAAAACAACTCTAAACTGCTCAATTAAACGCAACGACGTGTTGCTTAACCCAGTTTTACACTCAGCAATCTGCGATGGTGGCCATAAAGCATTAATATGATGATACTGACTTTCAATAGACAACAGCTCATCTTCTAATAATAGTGTTAAACAGCGATCTGGATATTCACTGGCAAAATCACTTAATTTATTGTTCTCATGTAATAATGCATCATGGTAACAAACGCCTTGCTCCAAACGATGATGGATATTCCATAGCTCACAGCATGTCAGCTCTGCAGTGTATTTGGGGGGAGAGAATAACCGTGCTAGCTGCGACACAGGTTCAGCTAAATCAAACAGCCTCCGGTAAAATAGAGCTACTGGAGGGGGGGGATGCTTGGAAATATAGCCAGGCTGACATTTTGGTGAAGATGCAGCCAAACAGTCACCAAAAGAAATCTGGCTTAAACCGATGCATTGCCTGATGACATGATTGAAAAAGTTGGTAATGCTCACCTGTTGAACACAAGCTAAAACTGTATTGAAGCTTTTGAACGCATAGATACTCTTTTCTAGTTTTTCAAAGTAGATTTTCGCTAAAATATAATTCGGTTGCTGATCAAGCTCACCATCCCCCCTAAGTGCACATTGAGCCAATAACCACCAAACTTGTGGTGTTTTGCTGTGAACCTCAGTGAATAGCACCTTCGCCTTGGCCATATTTTGCGCTAATCCACCACGTCCCTTGTAATAGAGAACACCGAGCAAGATTTTGGCATTATCAATACCCAAACTAGAGTCACTTAGAGGGGTATCAAGGTAAAAGGATCCCGATTGACTAATTGTTTGAGTTGCTGCTCTGAGAAGCAGTGACCAATCATTGAATGAGAAAGCATCGTGAAGACACTCCCAGACCAATATCCAGCAGCACACAAAGTCCCCCGCCATTGCTTGGGCTATACGTGGCGCAAAACTGGGATCTTCAACTTCTTCCACAACAGGCTTCGCAGACACTGAAAAAAAAGCTTCAGAAGAATTTTTCATCATTCTCCTTAGTAACTACACTCATTCGAAGATAGTACAGTCGTCTCAATAAAATAGCCCTTAAGCTCACGACAAAAGATGTCACGAAGTTTTTTAGGTGAAAGCTTATTGCTTACCCAGGCATCAAAAACTTGCTCAGTGTCACTAATAGCAGTTAATGCTTTCATTAATTGAAAGGAAACCGTATCTGGCCCTAAGGCAGTCCTGGGGTCATTTAAATAACATAATATTTGACGTATGCATTGAACACTATCTGCCTCTGAACTGATGGAGTGACACACAGTGGCAATTGCGTTCAGAGAGTCTTCTGAATTTTCTGGAATTGCACCTGAAAGACGGAACCGCAAAAAAGATAAATTAGAAGCCTGACGGTTGTGTCTAGACTCTACAACGGGGAATGTCCTCGAAGCTAGTATTTTATCAAAAATAGCCACAATGGGTTGTTTATAGTAATACTCTTCGAAGGAGAGCGTTTTTCCCACTGAATGGTCATAACACTTAGAACAGTACTCAGCATAATATCTCAATTGTTCTCTCTGCCTCAGCCGTTCCGCCAAAGGAATCTTAGCAACAAGAATTTCTACAATCTTGAAAGGATGAGGTATACTATTATCGCGTTGACGCAACACACTCTTTGATACCAACCTTGAATAGCGTTTAGCAATCTTATGATCACTATCTCTTGAATCAGGTGCGCCAGCCTCGTATAGAAGTATGGAATATAATTGAGACAGTAATTCTTTCTTGAAGTGCTTATCACTATGCCGATCAAGAAATTCAACAAGCTGCAGCATTGCCATGACACTCCAGTCTAACGGAAGCAATATGCTACAAACCCAACCAAATTCACCTTGATCATAACCCGGCTTTGAGCGAGAAAGAACGCTCTCAACTTGTGACAATACTATATGATTATGCAGACCGCGCGCAGCCTCGGCGCCAAAGCGAGACTGCAAACAACGGGCAATTTGAACGGGTTTATGCCCTACATAGCCATCTTCTTTTAGCAGCGCATACAAAGGTTTATTTGGCTCATTCACATTTAAGGCTAAGAAACACCCTGATTGCACCAGATACTTCCCAATCAAAATCAACTCTCTTGGATTTAATTGATCTATTGCAACATCCAGCAGATCATACAAAGCTTTACGGCGCTCAACAAGACTGAGCTGCACATCACTTAAAATATAAGCCACATAAGCAACTAAGCTCTCATCGCTAAGCCCTTCAATAACCCCCTTTAATTCCAAAGGGTTTTCACTGGGGATCTTAAAGTATTGGTACGCAACGCCGGTATAGTCATCATCAAGCTTGGTTTTACTCTTATACAATGCAATAAGTTCATCGTGCCGACCTAAAACGCTACACAATTCAGCAAAAACACTTGGTTCAATAGGCGGATTACTTTGTTTCATTGCTTTGACGTAGCGGGCCCAGCTCGGCGTAGAATCTCCAAAACCGAGCTGACTGTAGGTTGTTAAGCTCTGACGAAGCTCATCAGGGGCTTCTGGGTATAGGCCATCGTCCAAAGACATAGCACTGAGCATGAACCAAACTTGGGGTGAGCGGGAGTCTGACTCAATACTCAATAAAATCTTCCTAGATTCGGTGTAATCTTTTTTGTAAGACCCCTTGCCAAGATAATAAAGACAGGCTCGAATAACTTTAACATTATCATGCTCTGCAGCCTCATCAAAATTATCAAACGTCTGGCTGTCGACAAGATTTTCAGCAATGTTATAGTCCAACCTGCGGAGAGCTGAATCATTAAGTAAAGACCATACTACAGTCCAACAATCAATAATATCACCTTGCAATGCTCGAGCCAATCGACTTCCAAAATCAAAGTGCACTGTCTCATCTTGTTTATTTAGCATTGCTCTAACCCCTTAACTATTAGTAGTAGAAACTCAGTCTATCCGTCGTCTTGTTTGTATACCCAAAATAATACACCGACAGATCATCACAAAATAGATCTCGCAACTTTTCAGGAGACTTTCGTAACAGTACACTCTTACCTGAAAAATCAAAATTAATGATGGGTGATAATACTTTCATTAAGCAATAGGCACGACAATCTGGAGCAAGCATAGTCTCTTTATTGTTCAGAAAACCTATTATCTCACGAATACAACTTGATAAATCATGCTCTTGCAAAACACTTCGCATGTGATTTGTGATTTCACCATATTGTTTTACATCGCCTGCTCGGGCGGCTGCAGTGCGTGCATTCATGGATTTTTCATGCTCAATTGCTGCAAAATGAGATTTGAAAAGCATTTTGGCAAGTGGGATTTTAACTTGGTATTCAGATAATGACAGCTTCATCACATTATCGATTTCTTTTGCAACATGCCCACGATAAATAATATAATCTCTAAAACGGTTGACAATGGCTTGACATGTTGCCATATCCATTCCCTTCATCTGAAGTCTCTCACAGAAGAACCCTTGATTAGGTATTTTAAAATGCACTTGCTCCTTGAAGCCCATGCTAATAACAAACGGCAAAACGGTTTCATTGACGAAAGCTACATACTCGTCTTTTCCCGTTTTTTGAACAGCAGAATTCGGGAGCGATAACAATGCTGTGATCAACAAGATTTTTTCATTATTTGAGAATGCATCTTCAAGATTCTGTTTAATAAGATAGGATACTAAGCCACACATAAATTTTGAATCTTCTGGATAAATCAAATAATTATGGCAAACAAAGTAAAATTCCTGCCCGTTGTTATGCGACGATGCACTTTCAAACAACCTTACCTCTATCATGGCTGATGTCACATGGTAACCTAAAGTATTTCTTTGCTCTTTAGTTAAGATAGGATGATCCTTTATGATGTGAATCACCTCTTTAAAACTAGAATTCACACGAGCATCCGTCAGCTGTTGTGCCTCTAGCAAGGAATCCTTTATACATAAGACTAAAAGCTTAACAAAACGCTCAAGTGACTCTCCATTGAACGGTAATTTATCAAGGTACCCAGGCTTCAATGGCCATGACAATTGAGCAATCGTCAATATATTCGAGCTAGCAGTATTAGCCTTTTTCAAATTTTCAAGAGCAGCCAACAACTCTTCAGAATTTAGGCGCGCAAACCCTCTAAGCTGTTCAGCGGCCCTGCTCTTTGTTAGCGTATTCCCTTTGTTCGACTCATTAATATCAATAGGCAATGGATTACAATACGCTTGCAAGGCCATATTAATTTCTTTAATAGCAGATTTTGGTTTAACCGCATTTTTCTTCATTTATATTCTCCGAGTTCATCAAAAGACTAAGGTCGAGTAATCACATTGATTAAAACTCGATGTATTTCCACAGTAATATACTTTCAGATCATCACAAAAAAGATCTCGAGTTATGGTGAGGGAGTGCTTAATCTTCTCATTAAGATCAAATTTGAAAAGTGGCGCTAATGCACTCATTAAGCTAAAAGCAATAGACTTAGACTCTAGAATGGTATCTTTATGATTTAAAAAGCAAGCAATCTGATCCACGCAGTGTCTAAGGTCATGCACCGCATCCACAGATTTGCAGATTTGGACTAAACTTTCAAATCTTTTTAAATTATCTTCCACTTTGCGCTTTCTGTCATTATCAGCAAATAGACGCTTTGCGAAGAAGTTCGCTGCCGAGTTTTTATCAGCTGGTTTAATTTGCTTATCCAAGGTGATGAGCGCCAGCTTGATGTCATTTTTTTGATCCAACTCATCCCAGCTAAGGACACGTTTTTCATCTAGTGAAGCATAAGCATTTTGTTCTATGCATTTGCAGCAATCCATCCTGTAGCTGATATATCCTTTAAATTCGGCTAGTATTGCAACCTTTTCAGAATTTTTCATTCCCTCGATCTTTATGCTAGGCAATGTTTTATCTTGTGCAGCAGTATATTCTACAATGTCACCACAGCCTACACTATTGATATAAGGTAAAATTATTTCATGCAGTGTCGAAGAATAATATTTTAAAATCTCTGCGTCAAATTTCTCAAGCTTTGCAGACGAAATCAGGTTCACGAGCAACCGAACTTTAGTCTCGTCATTGAATACATCAGAAACATCCTCTGTTACAAGATAGTCTGCCAGTGTAACGAGACTATCTGGCGCTGTAGTATTCGCAAAACTAAGAGAGCAAACCAAGGGGAATTTCACACCTTCGGAAGACTGACGTTGCAGCAGCGCAGCCTTTACATGGTTATTTAATTCTGTATGAAGCTCCTCGCTAAGGTGTGCATCATTACCATTTATTTTCAGTTGTTTAATCAGCTTATAGGCTGGACGACAATACTGTTCAAACAAGGCTTTTGTCAGTTGTTCACAGTGTTGTATATGAAATGCTGCGCTACCAATCAATAACATAACACGCTGCCTCTTTGACTGTGTAGAAAGTCGGTCAGGCTTTTCCTGAGATTTTGCCCAGTAATTGTTTTTCATTGTTGTTATTCGATCTTCATCAAGTAACTTATCTGAACTTATAAAGCTAAAAACAGTTGATTCTTCTAATGCAAACAAATGCTCCAGAGTCCTTGGTGTCGGATAATAACCGGATATACCACTAAAGTGACTAAGCGCAGTATGAAGCACAAGACTCTCACTGCTTTCATAAGACTTCATTTGAGACATATGATTTAGTAAAGAATACCATTTGTTTTTTAGGGCAAGAATAACAATACATTCAGGATTGAGTATATGCTTGTCAAATGGATTAAGGATACCTTGTTCTGCTGTTACCTCAGTCAAGTCGCCTTCCTTAGTCGAGTCTAAAAGTGCATTATAGCAATCGTTAGCAGCTTTGTTAGTTTCTTCACCTGGGACTTCGTTATATCTATCCAAAGCCAATTGCGCGGCCAAATACAATAGATGAGGATCATTAGTTTTTCTATTTCTCAACGTCGCATCTAACTCCTCTCTGCTCCAGTGAATACCTATCTGCTTATAGCATGCTAATAATCCAATAACTTCTGCTCCTTTGCCATACGTTTTATTCTTAAGAGCAAACTTACAAATATTCTTTACCTCTTCATCCGCTTTGCTATTTTCATTGAGTGGTCCCTGTTGAAGAATTGTGAAAAAGGTTATCCACAGTGCTTGTTCATCATTAGCCAAGGCCAAGTCAGCATACTTGTTAAAGCGGGATATATTATGGTTTTCTTCTTGCATTTTAATTATCTCCAGTAAGGTTAATGATTAATAGTTAATGTATTCGTAACGGTCGTAGCAAAGTAATAATCGTTAAATTCACGGCAAAAAAATTGAGCTATCTCTTCATTTGAAGAACCTTTTGCACGTAGACTATGGAGATCAACGCCCACAAGCGGAGCTAGCGCCTCCATTAAAATCCATGCAAAAGTGCCTGGAACAGTTTTGGTCGAGGGACTGCGAAAAAAACACACTATTTCAGTCACTAATTGATTAGGATTAAAAATTAATTTTTGTGCCATATCTAGCAACTCTTTTGCCGCGTTAACATTGGCTTTTTGATCTTTATTCACACGACTCAATGAATCAAAAAAATTCATTGAATCATTTTGAGGTCGCGAATACTCTAGAGACGATTGTCGAATCGCCATAAGCAAGTCTCTACTCTTCTCATAAAGCTGGTACGACACTGACAGTTCATCTAACTGATGAGAAAACTCTGGAGAATACGCTTGCTCACGAAGCAGCAAGAAGTCTGTGAAATTAACGAGTTGGCTCAGTGCCACTGCTTGTGACTCTGGAGATTGCAGTTGTGCCACCAGTGTTTTCAAGTCAACATCAACGTCTACAGGGTCATAGCACTGCTCCAAACATTTTGTATACGCTAGACTATGTTTACCTCGGGTAACCGCTGCTAACACTGTGGTCAAAAAGCGATTAAAATCCCGATTATTGGCATTCTTATCTGCTTTATTAAATAGGATTGAAAACCAGTTGGCTTTTTTAGATTTCCAACTTTTCTTTAGCACCATAACTAGTTTTAATGCTACATCAGCATCCTGTGGTAAAAGCAGTCGCGATGAAGAGGACCATGCCCCAAGATAATAACGAATAGCATGAGCTAGCTGACGTGAAGTGGTGCGATTAGGCGGAGTAAAATAATTATCGAGTATAGCCTTAGAGTTAACCCGTTTGTTCACGCACAATGGAAATATTGTGTTGCGCTTTTCAACTAAAGGCATCAATTTAGCCTGCACATAGTCTTTATCATTAGCATTAAGGCGAGATCCCTTAAATTCATTAAGTAGTGTATTCCAGTTTCCTATCAGGGTCTTTTGAATTCCAGGTGTTCTGGAGTCTTCGGAGTCTGAAAACAGAGGCCAATATCTCCTTGTTATATAGCTAACCGCCTGATCTATTTTTTCAAGCTCGAGGTCCAGAGCTTTTCCCTTTTGCTGTAA
>JBGSSQ010000348.1:0-2425 GCA_041736975.1 Gammaproteobacteria bacterium | reverse complement strand
AAAAAACACTTTAATTTCAATGGGTTGCTTTGATTTATATTATTTTTTAATTTTTGTTTAATTGAGGGTGCCGATTGCCCTGAAGCGCCCCCAGACACTATATGAATGTAACATGAACAATATGGGTTGTTTCAAGAAAAGTTGCCTTGGCATTCATGCGGGAAGAGTGATAAATTTTGCCATAAAAATAGAGGTATATTTATATAATGGACTTTTTACAATCAGCATTTCTTGCCTTGATTCAAGGGCTAACAGAGTTTTTACCTATCTCCAGTTCAGCTCACTTAATATTGCCAGCCAAAATTTTCGGATGGCAAGATCAAGGGTTGGCATTTGATGTCGCGGTGCATGTGGGTACTCTGTCTGCGGTTGTAATTTATTTTCGCACCGACATTAGTGCCATCCTGCTTGGCTGGCGACTGTCATTGACCGGCAAGAAAACGGAGCAAGGCCGTCTTGCCTGGCTATTAATTTTAGCAACCATTCCTGCTGCACTAATTGGTCTTTTAGGAAAGGGGTTGATTGAAAGCAGTGCACGCTCCACTCTGGTGATATCAATAACCACGATTATTTTCGGATTACTGCTATGGTACGCGGATCGTAAGTCTACTTTATCTAAAGAAACAAAGGATATTAGCATCAAGGATGCGCTGAAGATTGGTTTAGCACAATCGGTTGCCTTGATACCAGGCACATCCCGTTCTGGAATTACCATGACAATGGCGTTATTACTGGGTTTTGACCGTAGAACAGCTGCTACATTTTCATTTCTCTTATCAATTCCAATAATTACACTTGCTGGTTTGTATTTAGGATGGCAGCTATTGATGAGTCCAACCCAAATAGAAATGGGGGAGCTATTGATTGGCATTATGGTAAGTTTTGTTTCAGCATATCTTTGCATTCATTATTTTTTGAAAGTAATAGAGAGTGTAGGTATGCTGCCATTTGTTGCTTATCGTTTAGCTTTAGGTACGTTACTGCTCGTCTTTAGCTTGCAATAATAGGGATTTATAAATGATTGCATCACTAGAAAACAGATCATTCATACTTACACTTGCCATTATTAGTGGCTTTTTTGTATGGATGTTACTACCATTTTTTTCTGCTATCTTTTGGGCCTGTATCATTGGCGTGATGTTCTTGCCAATAAAAGAGATAATCAGTAAAAAACTTAAACTAGGAAAAAATTGGGCATCGCTGCTAACCCTTCTCCTGTGTGTCATTGGGCTTGTCGTACCCGTACTTTTTATCGGCTGGTCGTTTGTTAACGAAATCAATAGTCTTTATCAAACAATGCAAGATGGAAAAATAAACTTTGGTGAGTATTTGGATACCATCAAGTCGTCCTTTCCTGCATTACAAAACATTATGAGCTCGCTGGGGATAGACTATGATGAAGTAAGAAACCAGTTAACCAATGCTGCCGTTTTTATCACTCGCTACATAGCACAACATGCACTCACTGTAGGGCAAGGAGCATTCACATTTATTCTTGATATTTGTGTCATGCTTTATGTCGCATTTTTCATGATAAGAGATGGTCAGCATTTAGTTGAACGCATTATTGATGCTCTGCCACTGGGTAACAATCGAGAAAGGCTGATGCTTGCCAAATTCTCCGAAGTGGCCAGAGCAACGATAAAGGGTAACTTTGCAGTCGCAGTGTTACAAGGGGTGCTGGGTGGAGGAATCTTTGCCGCTTTAGGCATTCAAGGTCCCATTATATGGGGTGTTGTGATGACATTGCTATCCATGATCCCTGTCGTAGGCGCAGGTTTGATTTGGGGGCCTGTAGCAATTTATCTATTTGCCTCTGGCAATATCATTGATGCAGTCATTCTTACTACCTTTGGTGCGCTAGTCATTGGTTTGGTTGACAATATACTTAGACCAATATTGGTTGGCAGAGACACAAAAATGCCTGACTATTTAATCCTGCTATCAACGCTAGGCGGAATCATTGTATTTGGCATCAATGGTTTTGTCTTGGGGCCAATTATTGCCGCCTTGTTTATCACCACCTGGCTGATATTTGGTGACGAGTTAGGTCGTGACAGCCAAGAGAATGAACATAATGCTAACTGACGGGTATGTTTGCATCTATGGTCACGCATCCCCAGCTCTTCTCCAGGAGAAGGAGCAGAGGCAGCAAGCAAGATGACCACAGCGTTTCCCCATTAAAAAAAACCTGCTCCGAAGAGCTGGTTTTGATTCTGGTCAATCCAGCGACGTCAAACCTTGCCCTGTTAAGTGACCTAGTCGATGCAGAAGTTGGAGAACAGTTACAAACCTCTAAATAACTCTGATTTCCTTAAAGCTTTTCTCCTGTGATGATGGTTAAGCATCACAGGAGAAAAGCTTTATATTTCATCAGTCCCTTGGCCAGCTAATGGCGCCAATGTTAGTAAAGATTCCCCCCGAT
>JBGSSQ010000280.1:0-5154 GCA_041736975.1 Gammaproteobacteria bacterium | reverse complement strand
AATACAAGAAGATTTTCAGAATAAATGCCGGTATTCTCAGTATGAGCGCCAGAAAATGTCTAGGGCACTTGCACAAAAACAGCGTTTATTACGTACGGCTGATCAGATTCAATCTGCTGCCAAAGAAGCTATTGTTAAGCGCTTACGTGTACTGGTGTTAACCTTGGCCGCAATGCGTGGCCTGCCGATCACCGCTAGACAAAGTTTTGGTTTTTCACTCTCGAATATGAGCCAAGCCTTATTCACCGTGCGCTTTTCAATTGGTGCTGAAAATCAAGAAATACTATTGCAGTACATAAATGTTCTTAGCGACTTTAGTTACGCCTTGTCTAAAATGGTTGCAGCCAATGCAGATCTCTTTGATCTAAAGAAATTTTCAGATGCGATCATTGCTGTTTATGATTCATTGTGCCATGGGGGCTCAGAGAAACCGTTGGTTAGTATACCATTTTATGCGGAGCGCTATCAGGATGACTCTACAGGGTCAGCAAAAGTTTATTATTATAAAAACCAACTAAAAGTCCTAGTAAAGGCCCGAGATCAGGAGCAATCCTTTACCATGACTGAAGAATTACAAGAGCAAGATATTGGATACTGGGTTGGTAATATGGACTGCCATCATGTGAGTTGGAGCTACAATAGCCTTTTTAAACTTTTGTTTCATGTAAACGCTATGAATGAGGACAAACTTTTTTTCAGGCAGCGTGCTATTGGCGGCTTCCTAGAAGATCGCAATACATTTACTTCGGAGAGTAGCCATGTCGATAAGGATTCAGAAATTGCTATAGTGTTTGAACCGGAATTCAAACTAACAACAAAAGATGGTCGTAGTTACGGCAGTGATCAAATCTTTATACGCAGTGAAGACTTAATGGAATCCTTTGGTGGTCTTGAGCCACGATTAAGTAAGTTAGATAGTCGCTCACAAAACCTGGTTTACACTAACTGTGTGCGCCATAACTTAGAGATTATTAGTTACCCAAGTCAACCAGACTGTGTACTGCTCGTGATTGGTGAGCGCAAGCCCTATCTTAATTATTGGGAAACGGTGCAGAATTTTCTCACTAAAAGTAAATTTAAACCCATTGTTGATTGGGTCAACAGTCTTGATTTTGATGCATTGCCACTATGTCATAATCAATCATGGCATGAAATCTCAGATCGACCACTAGCCGCATTGTGTAGAGCATTGACTGTAGTGGGCAAAGTCCTCACTTTCTCATTAAACCAAGCCGCCTATGATTTATTATACCAAGTTGAAAATGAGCCTTGCCGATCAGCGTTAATACGTGGTGTTATAGAGCGCGTACAATTTTGTTCACTTGATAAAACCACAAGACTAAATCTTAATCGTTGCACTCATATTATCCCACTCTATAATCTTGATAATATTTGGAAGATCATTGACGGTTATGAAGTTGATCAATGGCTCACTGACCTTGCTAGCCATTTGCAAGCATTTCCACAAGATATTGTTCGGATAAATCCCTACTTAGAAGTCTCAATGCCGATTATACAGCGACTCTTTAACCATTCATTAGCACTACGTCATATAGAGTCATCACATGCTATCACCGCTATCGCGATGTTAGCCGATTGTCACCCTGCGCTTAATTTGCACATTTTAAAATTAATAGCAGATTTACCTGTTGCCGCAAGCCAAGTCACAGAAGCGCGTCAAATTACGGCATTTTTCGAAATTGTCATGAAGTTTGCCTTACCAGAACAAATTAAAGCAGCACTCTACCTTGCCATCCAGCAGTTGCCTCAAAAAATACTGACTCAATGGCTTAAACGACCTAACTTTAGCTTCTGGCCATTAGATGAGCATTTTATTACCGAGATTGCCACACCAGATGATTTGATTTTTAGAGAAGATGACAGTGCGGCTATAGGCATTTTCATCCGTGAAACCGGTTGTAGGTCGTTATTGCTAGACAGTTTAAATAAAAAAACCATCTCTTATCTCAACTTTATTCATACCCTAACCTGGGGTATATATACCAATGATCAAGTCATATTTGAAAAACTATACCAGCTTGTTAGCTATGTTAAATTCGATAAAAATTTCGGCGATTGGCATGCGAGGACCATAGCTTGTGTCACACACAAAGGCTTAGCTGCAGAGTTATATGCCATACAATTTATCACCTGCAACACTCATTTTATGGCGCTTAAAACCCTTGTGCAGGGATATGCTACTGCCAGCCCTAAAGTAAGGCACGGCGCTTTTATTGGGCAACTGCCACGTAACTTACGCGAAATTGACACTCTCATTAACAAGATCTGCCTGCGAGAGCTTCCAATATCTGTGGGGTTGCCACGCTTAGTTGAGCACGCAAAAACCTTAGGAGAAAGTCACCCTATATATCGGTTAGCGATTAGGTGTATGCGTCAGCAAAATGTTACGCAGCCTCATGCAATAGTGCCCAAAATTTAGTCTTGTGTTTGACTCAACCATGATTCAAATTGAGTAATTTCTTATTTCAAGACTTGACCCCAACATTATCAATTAGACGGGTTTTGCCTAGCCACACGGCGCCTAGCACCACTAAATCTTGTGGTGAGTCATTTTCACATGGCAGGCAAAGTGTCATTTTGTTGCGCACAGAGAGATAATCCACTTTGAAGCCTTGCGCTGTTAAGGTGGCGATGCCCTCTTGAATGGCTGTATCGGCAAGATGCAGGAGGTTTTGCTTATTGATGGCGTTGTTAAGATGCTTCTTGATTGACAACAATGCGTGTGAAAATCTAGGCGCTAATTGACGCTCGGATGCTGTCAAATATTGATTGCGCGAACTCATCGCCAAGCCATCAGACTCACGCACAGTCGTACCCATCACCATGGTAATAGGCATATTAAGGTCTCGTACCAACTGACAAATGACTAACCATTGTTGGTAATCTTTTTGACCAAACACCGCATAATTAGGTTGCACTAGATTGAACAATTTGGTGACCACTGTGGCGACCCCAGAAAAAAATCCTGGGCGTGATTGACCACATAATTCACTAGAAACCACCGGGACGGTCACCCGCGTAAGTTGCTCTCGACCTTCAGGATACAGCGTTTTTTCACAGGGAGTAAAAACCATATCGACGTTTTCTTTGTTTAATTGGCTTAAGTCTTCATCCAACGTGCGTGGGTATGTTGAAAAATCTTCGCTGGGGCCAAATTGTAGCGGGTTGACGAAAATGCTCACAACCACTCTGTCCGCTTGTGTTTTTGCTTGCGACACCAAACTCAAATGGCCAGCATGCAAATTACCCATAGTCGGCACAAACGCAATAGTCTCTCCACGCTGGCGCCAGTGTCCTAAGGTGGTCCGAAGCTCCTCTACATCAGCAATCACTTTCATAGCAACCTCATCTTAACTCTGAAACACTTTTGGAGCTATCGCAACCCTGTGAATTGCTTTCACTGGAGGTCATGCAAAACAATGCTCTTCGGCAGGGAATTCTATAGATTTTACCGCAGCAATATACGCAGCTATTGCCTCTTTGATAGTTCCACCATTGGCCATAAAGTCACGCACAAATTTAAAGGACTTTCCAGGAGTAATACCTAACATATCATGTAACACCAACACTTGACCGTCACACTCAGGGCCCGCACCAATACCAATGGTCGGTATGGTTAAACTCGCGGTAACATCCGCCGCCAACTGACGGGGCACACATTCCAGCACCAGCAGCTGAGCGCCAGCTGTTTGCAAAGCTATAGCATCGGCACGCAACTGTGCAGCAGCCTCGGCCTCTCGGCCTTGTACTTTAAAACCACCCAATTGATGCACCGACTGCGGCGTCAAGCCGATGTGAGCACAAACCGGTATACCTCGCTGGGTTAAATATTCAACGATAGGCAACACCCAGGCGCCGCCCTCGAGTTTTACCATCGTCGCCCCAGCTTGCATTAAACGAGCAGCACTTTGCAGGGCTGTTTGCGGACTATCATAACTCTGAAAAGGTAAATCACCCACAATAAACGCGCCACGCTGACAACCCGCCGCCACACATCGGGTATGGTAAACCATGTCATCAACGGTTACCGGCACGGTAGTATTATGCCCTTGCACCACCATTCCCAAGGAATCTCCCACCAGGAGAATCTCAACCCCAAGCCCAGCGATCAATGAGGCGAAAGTGGCGTCATAGACCGTTAACATGGTGATTTTTTCACTGCGTTGTTTTAAGGCGATCAAATCAGCAATGGTGAGTGTTTTCAAATGATTATTCCTAATAAATACGATGTGGCAGTCTATCAACTCCACCGAATCAAAACAACAAAACAACAGGCATTGCGCAGAGACACCTCATTTGTCGTTTATATATTGATTTTTTATCTGATTGCCAACATGTTATTTTGAAGTCCATTTGGGAAGGAAAGTTTGAGTTTCATCATCAGTGGAGTGATCGCCCTCTAAATCATGTTCAAATCCTTGTTGAGCATTTTTAAAACGAGTGCAGATATCTAGAACTACCTGGTCATCACCTTTAGCTATTGCTAAGCCGTTTACAAGACCCTCTAAAAATGAGGGTAAATCTTTAACCGTTACTCTAACACAATGATCTTCAGTCTCCTCATATTTGATTTCTGACATTGTTAGTACATTTTCATCCAATTTAGCTTCGAAATTATAATCTTTACAAATTCTTGGAATATCTGGCTCAGTTGGATGCTTAGGGACTAAAAGTAGTATAAATTGATTGCTGTAGAAATTTTCACAAATCACTTCTTTAATTTGATGTCTGCGATTATCTTTTGGAGATAAGCTGACAGCGCAAGAATACTTAATCTTCATGTTTTATTACCCCCAGCAAATTTGTTGCTTTCATCTAATGAAATGTGAAACTTCCAACCATTTAAACCCTGAGTATTCTCGTCATAAGAGGCCTTTACTAGTGTCAAAAAGTCCTTACCTACTGCCTTTAGTAAGTAATCCCCAACTTGTATTGAGCCATATTCTCCAACTAGCTTATCATACGTAATATGCTGCATTGCCGCCACCACTTTATTAACTATACTAGTAATTACAGGCTAGATATTGGCATTCAACAACATTACCGCACCTCAATACAGCTAATTTAATATGTATTAGCATTATTATATACCAACATGTCACAGTCCAAATGCTGTTTCCCCAGACGAATAGG
>JBGSSQ010000262.1:0-6424 GCA_041736975.1 Gammaproteobacteria bacterium | reverse complement strand
GAGTAACGATGAAACGACAGAGGAGTATTTAGAGTGGGCGGCAGCATTACAGAGGTTCAATGTTGAGTTGTCTGGATTGCTCAAAGATATTATTGCTAAAGCTGTTGAACTTCTAGGTAAAGAGTCATCACCTTGCGAATTTTCAGTATTCGCAATAGGCTCATTGGCCAGCGGCATGGCGCTACAATATTCAGATTTCGATCCAGGGATCATGATAGCGGATAATAGGCATTTTAATCATCTTTTTTTTCAAGCATTGTCAGATATGATTCATTTTTTGATTAACCTACTCGGTGAAAACACTAACCCCATTATTGGAATGCATTTTGATAATCTGTCTTCATTTAGAGTGCAGGAACGCAATGAAAATCCGTTGCTTATAAATACCTACAAAGGATACTTGCGCCATATTGAAAAAACCTTTAGAGCTCATCAGTACGTTGAAAGTTTAGATGCTTTTTCGCAACAATATTCTCTGATGAGGATCCTACCAATCTATGATTCGCAGTTGATGAATAGAGGATGGTTCGATGATTATCGTTGTCATGTGAGAGGTATAGCTCAAAAATATGCTGGTAAATGGCTGGCTACCCATAAAAAACAATTTGATTATATTAATAATAAAGCATCTAGGATGGTCAATATAAAAGAAAAATTCATTAATCCACTTCGTTATTGGTTACTCGATGTGGCTGACTTTTACCATGTATCTGCAGGAACGTTGCCGAGTTTACTGCAGAGCCTGCATAATCTCATAGATAATGGCTCTAGAGAGTTACTGGCACGGCATTATCACAGCTTGATTCGTGGTTTATATTTAATGTCTTGTATGCAGCATATCCGTAAGGGATGTGTGACTGAGTTGGATTTAGATAATCATGTTCATAAAAAATGGTTGACATATTTCGAAAAAACAGAATCATTGGTTACAAAAAAAAGCTATAATTCTTATTTATTGTCCGCAATTATACGTGGATTAAGATATGATGATTCTGGGGGCTCATTGAGGAGGATTTATCAACCGCTCAAGTATGTTTTTAGTGGAAAATTGTTTCGAAGATTATCAGTAGAAGTGATTGAAGATAATGATAGTTTATTGTCCGAATGTAAGAAAATGATAGAAAAGGTTAAAGTGGCAAGAGAAAAAATTGAGATGACATCATGTAGGACGTCTTGTAGAGAAGATCGAAATATATATTCTGCACGTTTACAGGTTGATGAGTTAAATAAAATACTGTTTATTTTTTGGAATAAAAACCATGCTGCGCTTTCGGCTAGATGCTATCAGAAAGAAGTCAATAATTTAGCAGGAGAGTTGAATGGTCTGGATGAGATTCTATGTGGACTCTCACCATATTTATATATGAGTGTTTCCGTGCAAATTTATCCCTCTGAGTTGATTAACTATCAGTCACAGATTCTGCCGGTTAATTTACCACTGGCGTATTTTAGAGTTGAAAAAATGTATGCTGACGTAATGACGAAGTTATTGATGCTTCGTAAAAAACTGCCAAATAAAATGATAGAGATCTGTAATGGTGTCATTCTAAATGTGTATGACTTATCTAGAACTAAACGGCTTGTGAGCTGGGGACATCTTGCCGAAATTCTCATTAGTTCATTGAATAGTCTAGCAAAAATACAGAGAGCACTTGAGTCTCATGATATGACTCATATAGGCGAATTGCTAGCTGAAATGCGTTATAGCAAAGAATTGCCAGAAGTCATTATCTATGATGATGGAAATGAAGATTCAAGTAGTGACTATGATGATAAATGGCTACGAGATTATATGAGTCATGTCATGATGTTTATGGTGATCTCTCATAGGTCACCACCAGAAAACTTTTCTCGCGCACGTTTTCTAGATAAAACTATTCGAAGTATGTGCGAAACTCCAAAAGTCAGAGATGAACAAACAAACATTAATATGCGTTTGCTACGTATTGACCAAGAAATGCACTTGCGCAATGAAATTAGAGCAAATAATAATCCTCTTTGCCATCAAATGCTGTCGAAATTACGTTTGCGAAGACGTGACGCGCGAGGTTGTTTACATAGTTTTCTTATGGCAATACAATCACCCATTCAAGGTGTGCAACTGAATCATGTCATTTATGAGTATATGGTTTTCTTCACCAATAGCCACAATGAGCCACCTAAATGCTTTAATCTTTTCAGGAATATTGTTCGTCCAATTGAATTTAATTCAGATGATATGATGTATGTCGAACAGTGCTTCAATCATCAGAATAAAAATTACTTTACCGGGATGCGTGATGTGTTGCTGTCGGGTGATTCAAAAGCACTTGGACGACTCCTCAATAAAATTCAACGCTATTGTAAAAAATCCTTTATACGTCATTTTATGATTGCGAAGATAAAGATGATGATGGGGGAATACGATGAGGCGAGAGCGGAGCTCGATGCTGCATTAAGCAGCCCTATTTCTCCGTATGGAACCGATTGGATGAGTGATTTTTTCGATTTTTATCGTGATCACATTCAGCGCCTTTATGAGAGTCCGCAATATCCGCATATCGACAATGATTTCAGGCAAGTGAACGCGATTGACCTCAGGCCCTATTTTGAAGCGGGCGTTCAGTTTATAGAGTATGTTAGACATAATGATCTTCATAAAGACACGCTGCATGTCACAGAATTCAAGTGGCAATAAGGATAGTGTATAAAGATAACTTTAACAGTCTGTGTAAAGCAATTGCTGGGGAAAACCATCGGAGACAAGGACGCGTATGATATCTTTTTTAGTGTCACAGCCAAGTTTATCCTTGATATTGTCGAAGTATTTTTCGACAGTGCGAAAAGATATGTTAAGGCGTTGGGCTGTTTCTTTTGCCGTCAGGCCGGCATTGTATGCAATGATGCAATCAAGTTGGCGTGCAGAGAGCTTAATATCTTTGTATTCAGGACTGGAAAAGCTGTATTTTCGGATGCGCATAGTCCTAAAGGCGTTTTTGAGTAGGGTGGACTCGGCAATAACGCTGTTGCTTTTCATCATTGCATCGATGGTTTCGAATGTCGGCAGCTCAATTTTGTGCTTTTTACTTTTGCTGATGAGGCGCTCTGCACGATCATGGAAATAGAGAATAAATGTTTCCAGAACGTCAATGTTGTTAAGATAAAAATTGAGTAAATGAGTGCTAGTGACGCCACCTGAGAAAAAATAATAATCAGTATGGCTGTCGTGCGGTTTTACAAAGGTGATGCCATTGCTGCTGTTGTAACGTTCTTTGGCCAGTTGAAATACTGGCAATGGACTTTCCACTGGGAACAGCATATATAGCGGCTTGTCATACTCGGGGGATTTATTAATGAATTGGCCAAAAAGCGCTTGTTCATAGTAGTCTTTGACCCAGCCTGAGCAGTTCGATAGATAAATTTGGGTGTTGTCAGGGTATTTACGCATGAAGGAGAACGTGGTAACGCCAAAGGGTTTGAGTGGAGCAAGAATAGCGTCCATGTCGTCTTGCGAGGACAGTGCGATATGATTGTTTGGCAGGGTAATACTGTTAACCACTATAGAGCCTGTTGTTTTCAACTAAAAATAATAAAAAAAACAGCAAATTACTTCCGTGAATAGTAACGATAGCATGTCATCGGTACATACTAATCAAAAACATATGTAATTTCAATAGCTTTATTTCCAGCGTGAGTCATGGCATGACTTGCAAAAATTGTCTGCGCCTGACTTCATCTGCTAGAGTTATAACCTCCTTCAACAAGGAGGTCACGTTGCCGGGTGATCGACAAGATTTAGCCTTTTAAAGCCAGAGATTCTGCCTTATTTAAATACCGTGTTTACTACGATAACAGCTATTACGCTTTGTCCTTTAAGCTATGATCATTGATAGCAATCTTAAGGAATAATTTTATGAAAGTATACGTTAGTGAAAATCATGTAATAACAGGACTTGAAGCCTATCTTAGAGGTAAAGCAATATGGCCGGCAGTCTTAGATTGGAAACAAACTGGGGTTGTGTTAATGAAGGATGCCAGTCGATTAGATTATCTCGTACAACAAATTCAATTGGCCTTGACTGGATCCGAACAAAAAATGACCCTGATTAGAAACGTGGATGTAGTTTTACAAAAATACAAGACACACCAAGATCTTAATGTTAGAGAGCGCGTGCATCAGTTCAAAAATAAACTTAGAGAGGATCATCAAGGCAATTGGAAAGATGCTTTACTACATGCAAGTTATCAAAGAATTTTAGGGGCTATAGGCTTTGTTAGTAATGAAAGCATCTCGGCGCATGTGCCTATATTGTTAGACACAAAGCGTATGCAAAAGTTTTCTGGTATGGATACACAGCAGTGTGCGGCGTTGAATGGCACAACATTTTTTAGCAATGAACCTGCTGTAATGGCGAGAAATAATACAGATTTTAAATTAATGGGTACACTTACTCTTGACGCTTGTTATTGTGCGCGTGTGCTTGATGGTGATTCGATAATAGGGGCTGTGGCCGATGGATTGGGTGGTCATACTGGAGATAAAAATGAAGATAGTAATATTAGTCGAGCTGCATATTTTGCAGTGAAGCATGCTGTGCGCTTGCTTGCGACATTTGGTAATCCTGATGATTTAGCAAGTCAGAGTCACAAGATTGTGCAAGAAATTGGTGCTGAAATTAAACACAAGTTAAAAGGAAGTGGGGAATCAGTCACGTTGACCTGTTTTCGTACCTACAGAAATAAAGATATGTTACGTGTGATAGGCATAAATGTGGGTGATGGTATGTTAGCAGCTTGGCATGGCACATCAGGGCAATTTCAAACGCTGTTACCTGGACGTCAACTTATACAGCGTATGGGGCAAGGCCCAGCTCATTTGCCAGGAAATTATGATCCTGCATGTGATATTGATAACATTGATCTTATATTGCCTCTAGACACTGTGTTAATGCCGATGACAGATGGAATTGCCGAATTATTTCCATTGATACACCAGCAGAAAATAGAGCATGGCAAGAACTACGAATTAACACTATTTAATGATGTGGAAATGAGTGCCACGTTAAAGCATATTAGTAGGGGGGACTGTCCTAATGAGATAATTGACGCTTTGCATAAAGAGATTATTCGTAGAGTGGAGACTCGGCGTGTTCAACTATTAGAGCAATCAGATATCGCAACGAAACAGTTAGCGGAAATGAAAAAAAATGACATCGATGGTTTGGCGCTAAGCAATGAGAAAACTGAAATTGATTTGGCATATGAGAATCTTTATAAAATGAAGGGCCAAAATACTACTGATGCTACGTTGATATCAGAAATGCGACTTTCGCTAGATCAAAAGAAACTAAAATGGCGGGAAAGACAAGAGGAATATGCAATGAAACGCTCTAATCTTCAGGCAAGTGAGGCTATTCGAGATGGTGATGATTTAACGATCATGGCGATCCAATATCCATGCCAAAAAAAATCACTCTTATAATTGTAACGTAAACGAAAATGAAATGAAAAGTCAACACGAAAATCCTAATAGTAGAATGATTAACATCGAAAATATTGTTAGTGCACAATAGTTTCTGTAAATTCAATTTGGCTTGAGAAGTGACAAGCCAAAGATTACCTTTTGTTGAGATCTTAAATCAGCAAGGAGTAAAGCAATGGCTCATCGAGTTAATGATAATGCAGGCGAAGATATATTGGAACCACTTTTGAATCAGGGAATGGCAGGATTGCCAGAAGTGCTTACCGGCCTGATAAACCAAGCGATGTTGATAGAGCGAGATCGGCATCTTAAGGCAGACCACTATGAGTGCTCCCCTGAGAGGACAGGCTATGCTAATGGTTACAAGCCTAAACAGCTTAAAACCGGCCTAGGTAAGCTCGATCTACAGGTGCCACAAACACGTACGGGTGACTTCTACCCAAGCTGTCTTGAGCGTGGGATGCGGTCCGAGCGAGCCCTGAAGGTTGCTGTGGCTGAGATGTATTTCCAAGGTGTATCGACACGTAAAGTCAAATCGATTATGGAAGAACTGTGTGGTTTCGAACTCACCTCGAGTGAAGTGAGCAATGCAGCAAAGTTATTGGATGGCGAGCTTGAGCAGTGGCGAACACGAGACCTAGCTGGCTATTGTTATCTCTATTTGGATGCTATCTATGAAAAAGTTCGTTATGCAGGTCATGTGAGAAGTTGCGCGGTACTCGTTGCTGTTGGCGTTAACAAGGAAGGGCGTCGTGATATTCTGGGGTTGTCGGTTGCATTGTCAGAGCATGAAGTTCATTGGCGTGAGTTTCTGAGCAAATTGCAGCTTCGAGGTTTGCATGGTGTTGAGCTGATTATAAGCGATGATCACGGAGGCTTAAAAGCAGCACGTAAAGCGATTTTACCAGGGATACCGTGGCAACGTTGTCACTTTCATTTGCAGCAAAATGCACAGGCTTATGT
>JBGSSQ010000252.1:0-2293 GCA_041736975.1 Gammaproteobacteria bacterium | reverse complement strand
GGAACTCTCTATGGTGGCGTAAGTACCTCAGGATGGTCATATAAATATCCAGGGCGACTCGGTGATTCACCAATAATTGGAGCAGGGATGTATGTCGATTCTCGCTATGGAGGTGCGGCTTGCACCCATACTGGCGAGATGACAATTCGCGCCGTAACTGCTCGCTCAGTAGTGCTGTATATGAAAAAAGGTGCGACTGTAAAGGAAGCCTGCTTGGAGGCAATCAGTGATTTAAGTGATCTCAAAGGTGGCTACCAAGGACCAGTCATAATTCATGCTCTCAATAGAAATGGTGAGCCTTATGTAGCAACAACAGGTGGCGATGAGGGAGACCTTTATTACTATTGGAGCAAAGAATCGGGAAGTGTTGAAGAGAAAAGTCCAGAAATTGTAAGAATACCTCCTGCAGGCGATGTAAATAGTTAATTTCAATGTATTCTATAGCGTTTTCAAAAGTCCATATCATGATTTGTAGAGTATCAGGCTTTTATCTATGCTCGTTATAACCACCGCACATCACCGTGAAGCGTCGGCTATTATTGACAAATTTAATCTTAAGCAAAACCGCAACTTCAGTGCTCGATCCATCTTTGAATCCTCCTCTGTGCGCTTAGTAGTATCGGGCATGGGTAGTATCAATGCTGCGATAGCAACGACTCTTGCCTTTGCCGATCTTAATCCTTTGCATACACATGCAGCAGTTAATTTTGGTATTTGCGCAGGTAATACGACACTACAACTTGGCCAGCTCTTTCACATTAATGCTATATTTTCCTCTGCTCTAAAAAAATCCTACTATCCCGATATGATACTAAAGCTTGGACTTCCCGAGTCAGGCATCGAAACTCGCGAACATGCCTTTACCTGGAATGAATCCCCTGCCCTTAGCATGGCGCTGGTTGACATGGAGGCAGCTGGTTTTTTTGAATCAGCACGAACTTTTGTGGCACCAAGTCGAATTTTTGTTTTAAAACTACTCTCAGACTATGGCGCATGTTTTGAGAGTATTAAATCGCAGATCGACAACCTAATCTCAGATCAACACACTGCGCTGTTTTCTGCCCTAGATGCAATTCATGATTGGCTAGAATCGCGTTTAGAACCAACTAAGGAAGATTTTTTACTGATTGAAAAGATGCGACAAACTCTTGCTCTCAGCGAGTCACAGTATCAGCAATTACTTTTTCTCCTCCGAGCCCGGGTATCAATCGGTGATACTCAACAAATCCTCAGCACTTTTCATAAGAACGATCTCTCTAATAAACAAACTCGTAACAAACTTTTTATCAAGATCACTGATGCACTCAAACTTCCCCTCATTTAGTCATGTATATATTGAGAAAGAAGCTCTCAATCGACCACTTACGAAGGTTATAACTGAGCAGTTTCCAAAAGCTATTATCATCGAAATTGAAAACTACCGTGAGCTCTTTAATCAACCGAGGCAGCACTGGCGTGAACAAAAGCAGAGTCAGAAACTAATACTTGCGGTGAAACATGGAAATCGTGTTCATCCAGCAACGGAGGTACTGCCGACTCATAAAGGGCCACCTCTTTACTATACTTCGCCTGTTATGAATTGCCTCTATGACTGCCAATACTGTTTCCTACAAGCGATGTATCGTTCTGCTCATATGGTTGTTTTTGTTAATGAAGATGACTTTTATGATGACGTTCAAGAGATAGTAAAAAGCCATGGTCCGATTACACTTTCTGTATCGTATGACAGTGACCTACTCGCATCAGAGGCATTTATACCGTGGACTAAACGCTGGATCAGCGCCGCAGCGAGAATCCCTGGCCTGACCGTGGAGATTCGATCTAAAAGCGCAAACTACTCACTTATCAAAAATCTTAAGCCGAATGCTCAAGTGATTCTTGCATGGAGTATGTCTCCCTCATCAGTCTGGAACCAATACGAACACCAGACTGCGGCACCCGAACGTAGACTGCGTAATATTACGGCTGCAATTTCCGATGGCTGGCGAACACGAATCTGTCTCGATCCGGTTATTCCAGTCACTGGTTGGAAAGAGGATTACTATTCTCTTGTTAAGACTATCTTTTCTGAAGTTAAAGGTGAAATTTTAGAAGATGTTTCTGTTGGTATTTTTAGAATGGGGGCCGATCATCTTAGAAATCTAAAATCAAGGGCGCCATCTCTCAACTTACTGCAAGCTAAATTAACTTCGGAATTAGATTTAGGTGAATCAAGCACTAAGATTAGCGCGCTGCGTGCTATAGACGGTGAAGATATTACTAAGGTGATTGCGAGCTATCTGTCAGCTTATGT
>JBGSSQ010000220.1:0-2853 GCA_041736975.1 Gammaproteobacteria bacterium | reverse complement strand
GCGAGAGAGTCGATCAAAGGGATATCAAGAAACATCGAAACGATATTATTCGTCTCACGCAAACTCTCGATTTGGGCGTTTTTAAAATCACTGAGAGTATAAAAAGCGATCTTCGAGAATTTCTCAAGCACCCTGATATAGCAGCACTGGAAACAGCTTCGATTGAGTTGATAGTTGAAGCAGGGTTCACAATCGAACAGGCTAAGAAGGCGCTCAAAGAGCACTTTGATTTATAAATCTTGGAGAAAACGATGGCAGCAAAGGTTGCAAAACTTAAAGCATCAAGAATAATTGAAATGTATATTGAGCTCGAGTCAACGGAGCCTCGTGTGTGGCGGCGCATCTTGGTTCAAGATTCGCTCACAATGTATCAGCTTCACGAGATTATTCAGATCACGATGGGGTGGATGCATTCTCATCTATTTATGTTCAGAATCAATAGGCTTGTAATTGCGGAACCGAGTCCTGACGATGATTGGCATAATGTCGAATTTAAAGATGCTCGAAAGACCAAGATTGTAAGTATTTTCAAAAATCCGGGTGACTCTCTCATTTACGAATATGACTTTGGCGATTCATGGGAGCATAAGCTTCGATTTGAGCGGGTAGTCAAAGAGGACGAGGTAATGTTCAAAGTCCCCCGCTGCGTCGGTGGTGAAAATGCGTGTCCGCCGGAAGACTGCGGCAGCTTTCCGGGTTTTGATCGAGTGAAAGAGATTATCGCTGACCCCGAGAACGAAGAGTATGAAGAGATGATTCACTGGCTCGATGGTTATTACCCTAATTATGACCCAAAGGAGTTCTCGCTTGGCGCTGTAAATAAGATTCTAAAGATCGGCGCGTCGAAATACTTGCGGTTAATGCCCAAATTTTACGAGTAGCATTCTCACTCCATTTTCACTGAGGTTTCGTGCTTGTAAGGTGGCTGATTTTATAGCAAAGTCAGTTGCCCCAAACTTCTTAAAATCCGGAGAAGTAAACTCCGTGCCGGTTCAAGCCTGGCTCCACTGCAAGAGTGCTATCCCTGGGCAGGATTATTTGCATTTTTGCTTGCGCAAAAATCGCGTGGCGTGTTGTTCGCGCTCAATATTCTCTTAACTTCACTGGCAGCTCTCGTGGCCGTATATGGTGAGGGCGTTTATCACGATAGACTCTCTTCCTTTTATGCCAGGAGTAGATGCATTAATTAAATCATACGCATATTTTTGTATATCTTTTAAATATTCACCATAAGAATTACCGCGTTGAAGAACTATCCTTCTGCCTACATTTGGCCATGATTTAAGTAGTTTAAATTCGGGATCTTTTAGTATTTCCTGGGTTCTTGATTCTACCTGTTTAAGTACGCTGCGTAATATGGGTTAGAGACTAGAAAAGTGGTCTGTTATATTAGAAATACCAGATTTTTGGCGCAGCGATCCAGCAAGCTGCATAATTTTAGCTTCTCCATTAGAATTCCTCGTAAGTGATATCAATAAGCGGGTCAAACCCATCATCTTGCTTAGAGCGCGGTATTTTAGCGGGAGGCTCTGGACCTGGCACCCCAAGACTCTTCATAATTTTATTAATTTCCCGGGTGTCTGTCAGAAAAGCCACGATACGCATATCCGCTTTGCAGCGCGGGCACTCCAGCGGATTAATCTCAAGAATACGTTTCATGCAAGCTGCCTACACCTTCGCACAAGGCTACGGCGGACAGGCAGGATTTTGAGGGAGGAGGGGATGATTCATGTACGATCTCTGAGTCTGATTTACTCTTTAGAAGCTTAGCTCTTTTTCCGCGAGTTCTACATGAGTAATGTCCGTAGTACCTGGTAATTGACTCATATTTTTTAGGCAGGTGGCATGTTAGGAGTGCCAGAAATTCCAAGCCATCAAATTCATGAGTTTTACCGTCTTTAGTGGCGTAGCTAATGATATCGTCTTCTATTGAGAGCTTTTCAAGTGAGATTGGACCCCGTTCTATGTAGCGTGCAACAAAGCGCGCACTGTCTGGATCCTGGAAGGGTTCTCCGAACCATACAGAAAATCCGGAATACTCTTGTGATAATATTTGCTCGACTGCGCCGTCATCGATAAGTTCTCTTTTATGAAGTGCGGACAACACCCGGTTCTGGAAAGATTCTGTGATGGCAGGAAGATTAATGTTTTCAAATGGCTTAAATGTCCCGTCCGGCAGGTATAAGCCATTTGCAATAGCTCCGTGCAGGTGGGGGTTAAAGTTTAGGGCTTCGCCTGCTGTTTGAAGGGTTAAAACTGCAGCTGCGGCTCCTTCCTCTCCCAGGCATTCTGATAAGCTTCCCCAGGCAGCACTAAAGAGAATATTATTTAGCGTACGATCGTATCGGAAATACGCTCTGATTCTTTTTGGAAGAGAAAAAACAACATGTCTGTGATCTACTTTATCAAGTACTGAGTCATAAAGGTGCTCGGCAAATACAACGGCTCTTTTTGCTGAGCAGCTTGGGCAGATGCCGCGCTTCTTGCATGAAAATGCAATCAGTATTGAATGTTTGCAGGAATCACAATAGGCGCGCGCTGCTCCTTTTCGTGCTTTGTCCCAACTGCGAATACTCCACATACTTGGAGAATCGCGGTTTTGTTAGAAAAGTTGCTAAGAAGGAAGCAAAAATAAGGAATTAGGAATCCGTGTTTTAATGGGCACCAGTTACTAAAAATTACTCTGGCAAATATGAGTAATATGTAGTATTGTACAATTTACTCATTAATATTTTGTAGCATGGTTCAGAATGTCAATTAAGCGTTATTTATATCCTACAATAAAAGAATTTCTTGGCTCAAGAATGGTATTCATTGGGGGACCACGCCAAGTAGGTAAGACCACTCTCGCTC
>JBGSSQ010000325.1:0-5766 GCA_041736975.1 Gammaproteobacteria bacterium | reverse complement strand
CATATAGCCGATTAGTCGCGCTGTTTCATCAGATTACGAATATCCGTGAGTGATTCATTGATCGTGAAAAATATCGCTATGAGCTCAAGAAATAACCTGAGTAGTATAGGGCCCGCAGTTAAAACCAGTAAGCCTTGAGCGGCCGAATGTGTGATAATGGCATAAATGCCTGTGATGGCGAGAATCAGCAACCCAAAGATAAAGGCAATTCGAATGAGCCATGGTGCTAGCATTCTACGAAATGAAAAAAAATCCTTCATTTTACCTTTCTCCCTGGTATGATCAAATTTTAAAAACGAGTGAAACTGACTGTGAACACCCTTTATACTATTGGCTTTTATCTTGCCTTGCCCTTAATCCTTGCGCGAGCTTGGTGGCGTGGTCGACACTCGCCCGGCTACCGTCAAAGAATCCCCGAGCGATTAGGCTATTATAAATCAATTATGGCGCCAAATCCAATATGGTTGCACGCTGTTTCCTATGGTGAGGCTGTTGCCGCTGACCCGCTAATTGCCCAGTTAATGGAGCGTTATCCTCAGCACCCCATGTTAGTGACTACTATGACAGCCACGGGCGCCGCGCGAATTGCGCAACGATTTGGTGATAAGGTCGAGCATCAGTATATCCCTTATGACTTCCCTGGTGCTACAGAGCGCTTTTATCAGCACAATAAGCCTTGTATCGCGATAATTATGGAAACTGAATTGTGGCCCAATCTACTCAAAACCTTTGCCCATCACCAAATCCCTATATTGCTGGCAAATGCTCGTTTATCGGAACGTTCCTGTAGGGGGTACCGTCGAATTCGAAAGCTCTCATCACAAATGATGAGTGAAATCACTGTGATCGCTGCACAAAGTGAGGGTGACGCTTCGCGTTTTCAAGCATTAGGTGCGCGTCCCGAGCAGTTGAGTATCACCGGGAACCTCAAATTTGATATGACCCCCAGACCTGATTTATGGCAGGCCGGTGCGCTCTGGCGTCAGCAGGTTGGTGAGCGTCCAGTGTGGATAGCAGCGAGTACCCATGCGGGTGAAGAAGACATGGTGTTAGCAGCGCATCAGGCTATTCTTAAACACTATCCGACGGCGCTGCTCATCATAGCGCCACGACATCCAGAGCGTTTTGATCGTGTGGTACAGCTTGGTGAAAGCCAGCACTTCACGGTGGAGCGATTCACTGAAAGTGAATATCCTAGCGCCGAAACACAGGTTTATATTGCTGACACCATGGGGCAATTGCCTAAATTTTATCGATCAGCTGACATTGCTTTTGTAGGCGGCAGCTTAGTATCCATCGGTGGGCATAATATTATTGAAGCAGCTAGTGCGAATACGGCTATTATTACAGGGCCGCATATGCATAATTTTACGGCTATCGTGGAGAAATTCAAAGAGGCAAAAGCCTGTGAAATAGTTGACGATCAATCTATGTTGGTAGAAAAAATATTGACGCTGCTAGAAAATCCCTTGCAGCGAAAGGCCCTTTCCAGCGCAGCTGAATCACTAGTAGAAATAAATACTGGTGTGCTACAAAAATTAATGCAACATATTGAACAACTTCTCAAAGTATCTTCTCATCAATAATTCAGTAGGCTGGTCAATTGCTACAGAATTTTAGACGGTTGATCTTGAGCGCAATGGTTATGAGTGGTTCGCAGAAAACGATGTGATCTTCACTTTGGAATCCTGTGCTTCTTTTATCGCTATTTGTTTTGGGATTTTGTGAGAGGGGATTTCTGTATTAATAATCTCTTTATCCGTGATTATTCTGCGTGGTTTTTGTAAGCACTTATTGATGCTGGCAATATCCTGTGGATTTAATGTGCCGGCAGTTTGTTTTAGGAGTAACGTCTGCAGCAAATAATTATACTGTTCAGCAACAGTGATACGTTGCACATCAAAAAGTGTAGATTGCGCATCTAATACGTCGACCATCGTGCGTGTGCCAACATCGTAAGCCGCTTGTGTTGCATCAAGAGCGCTTTGCGATGAAATAATGGCTTGTTTGTCAGCACGAATTTGGCTGATTTCTGAGAGCACACTTAAATAGGCTTTACGGGTTTGCGCGATAATATTGCGATGAGTGGCTTCTTCTAGAGAGGTGGCGCGTTGAAACTGATAGCGTGCTTGACGTGTTGAGGCAATCACTGCACCTCCCGATGAGATGGGTAAAGTACCAGAGAGTGACACGCTGCCTGTCTTTGATTTGAATTGGCCAGCGCCATCTATATTGCTGTTGTGAGTTTCGTTGTATTCTCCGCCGGCTTGCACTGTTGGCAGATGGCCAGCAAATTGAATTTTTATAGCCTCACGAGCCGCCACAGAAGCATATCGCGCAGCTTGTAGTGAGTAATTTTGTCGTTCAGCCGTTGTTACCCAAGTGTCAATATTTTCGGGCTGAGGTCTTACCAAGGCAATATCGGTAGCGACACCTTGAAGAGTACTATAACTTTTACCTGTTATTTGCCGTAATTCTTCGATGCGATTCGAGTAGAGATTTTTACTGGCAATTTCACGGGCGACTACATTATCAAAACGTGATTGTGCTTCGTACACAGCAGTTTTTGCAATGAGTCCTACTTGGAATCGATCTTTGTTTTGATCAAGTTCATGCTGAATGGCGAGTCGTTCCGCTTGAGTGAAATGTAAGTCTTCACTGGCTCTTAGCACTGCAAAATACGCGGTTACGGTGCGTATCATCAAGTCTTGTGCGGCAGCGCATAAAGTAGCACCCGCTTGTTTAACTTGCGCATTAGCATTGCTCAAACTCGCCCAATTTTCAAAATTAAATAAACTTTGTGATGCCGACAATGTATAGCTGGAAATGGTATTGGAATAGGTGCGATTTAATAAACCTAAACCCGGCTGTGGGGACTGATCAAAATCTAGATCGTTGTGAGTACGCGTCACACTCCCTGAAAGGGATATTTGTGGTAAAAAACGAGATGCGCTGATGAGAACCGTTTGCTTAGTCACTTGAAATTCTGCTTGTGCGGCTTTATAGGTAGGGTCGTTTTCGCAAGCATCCTGATAAATATCAACTAAATTAGCCGCCTGTAGAGAAAATGGCAAGAATAGAATGATAGAGAATAAATATCGCTTATAAAGACTTCCTGTCATCACTGGCTATCCCTATTGAAAACAACTTTAAAAAACAAACTGGTTGGGTTCTACTACGTGAGGTAATCGTAGGCGATCAGTTTCAAATAATTTTGTTTGCTGCCAAGTGTCTTCCGCTTCGTGGTGAAATACTGTCGCTGCCATGGCTGGGGCATTGCCAATAACGGCATAAAGGCGACCACCCACATTCAAAGAGTCTTTAATGATTTTGGGTACAGCAGGCACCGAACCCGTCAAAACAATCACGTCAAAGGGCCCATCATGTTGCCAGCCGCTATTAATATCCCCTTGAACATAAGAGACATTGGTTATTCCCAGGTGAGAAACACGTTGTTCTGCGCTTGTCAAAAGAGTTTGGTAAGGCTCAACCAGGTGAACATGACTGGCTTGCGTGGCCATTAATGCCGTTAGATAGCCACCGATGGCGCCAATTTGTAGCACTTTCTCATGAGCATGGATTTGTAGTGCTTGCAATACATGGCCTTCTTCACGGGGCGTCATCATCAATTGCCCGTGTCCCACCGGGATTTCGGTATCGCTAAAGGCGAGCTTTTTGTATTCATCGGCAACAAATTGCTCACGATGAATCTGCTGCATTAAATTTAGCGTGCGCTCATCCATCACATTCCAGGTGCGTAACTGTTGGCTGATCATATTAACTCGAGCCAGATCGGTATTCATATTCTATGCCTCATAACAATAATCTGTGCGTTTTAGCGATTTCAGCCAGTGTGCTGAAGAGCTAAAGTGCTTGTCTGTCTCGGTTTCCGCCTAGAGCAGGAACCGCTGCTCATTCTACCTCGATTTGGGTCTTAAATAAACCAGAAGCGTATATAACGTGCACCTTAGCCCCTTTTTTTGATATGCCGTGTAAATGCTGTATATTGCACTATAGTGTCATAGAAAACGCAGGGAGATTACTTTGGATGCCATAACGCAATTTACGTCTAATGATATCGATATAAAAGAGGAAAAGGGGCTCTACCAAGGGTTTTTTCAGATCAAGCAGCTAAGCCTTAGGCATCGCCTGTTTGCTGGTGGGTGGAGTGATGTAATGCAGCGGGAGCTGTTTTACCGTCGTCCTGTAGGGGGGCTGTTACCCTACGATCCTGTGCGTGATGAAGTCGTGCTCATCCAGCAATTTCGAGTAGGGGCGCTAGAGCAAAAAAACCCATGGTTGATAGAGCTGGTTGCTGGCATCACAGAGCCAAATGAGTCGGTAGAGGCTATGATCCACCGCGAGGCACAAGAAGAGGCGGGAATAGAGCTGCTAGAGCTGATTAAACTCTATGAGTACTGGGTCAGCCCTGGCGGCAGCTCCGAAAAAATAACCCTTTTTTGCGGCCGAGTCGATGCTACTCTGGCTGGAGGGATACATGGCCTCGCTGAAGAGCATGAAGATATCAAAGTGATTACCATGTCATCGTCAGCAGCCCTGGACGCGATCAAAGACGGCACCATAAACAATGCGGCTACTATTATCGCGTTGCAATGGTTGGCTATGAACAAAACTACGGTGTTTGCTGGCGTGAACAGCAGTGTTGGCTAAAACTGGCATCAGTGGGGCTGCCAAGTAGGTCATGACATTGGCGAAAACTTGGGTATAATGGCTCTATTGAGTTAATTGGGAATAGAGACGATGAAAAAATACATGTGCTTATTATGCGGCTTCATCTATGATGAAGAGCTAGGCTGGCCGATCGACGGTATTGAGCCTGGCACTCTTTGGGAAAACGTACCCGATGACTGGTTATGCCCGGAATGTGGTGCCAGCAAAGTAGATTTCGAAATGGTGGCGATGGGCTGATGTTGTTGGCTTGTGGTTAAAATTCGCGCTTGGGTCTGTTGCTGAGAGTACATGTTCTGGGGTTGTTACCTAGGGTATTTGGCAGTGTTAAAATGGCTTTACCACAACCATAATGATAATGCCTATAAGTGAAATAACCGGCGCTTCATTAAACCAACGGTAAAACACATGTCCGTGCAAATTCCTATCTTCCTGGAATGCTCGCAAAAAACCATAGCAATAGAAATGGTAAACCCACAGGGCTAACACCATCAATAGCTTCATATGAAACCAGCCTTGGCTAAAATACCAGCGAGGGTTTAGCAGAACCAGCCAAACGCCAAAGGCAGTAGCCAACACAGCGCTCGGGGTCATAATGCCGTTATAGAGTTTGCGCTCCATCACTTTAAAACGCTCAAGACTTAGAGTATCGCTGGACATGGCATGATAAACAAACAAGCGGGGTAAATAAAATAGAGCAGCGAACCAAGTCACTACAAAAATGAGGTGAAAGGATTTGATCCATAACATGTTAAGTTGCTCTATTCATTTAGTAAGCCCCTAGCTATTTAGCCATCGAATTTAGTGTGTCAAGATTAAAGCATTGATTGCCAGCCGGGTGCTGCCAGTTTTTATCATAGGTACTGGATCGATGCTTTTTATTGTTTGCTAAGGTGAATTGGGCGCAGAGCTGGTAGGTTGTTTTATTGATAAGGGTATAGGCATAATTTTTTTCTGTTTCTGGGTCACGGATAGATTGAACATTATAGTATCGTGTCACGTCCGGTTTTGTTAAAGCTTCAAGCGATGCTGGTAAGTTGCCTGTTCTCTTCACATGGATCTCGATGGCGATGGCGA
>JBGSSQ010000180.1:0-4724 GCA_041736975.1 Gammaproteobacteria bacterium | reverse complement strand
AGCTGAACGCTAGTCAGATTGGAGGTGAACTCCTCACCGGCACGTCGTACGGTAAGCTGCGTGGTGAGGTTCGGTCTGTAAACGAGCTCGTGCACAAGATGGTTGTCATCATAGGTCAACTGAATTCTATCGCCAGAATGCACTTTCCCCAGTGCTTTGTTGCGTGGATGCGCGCTGATCATGGCATGTAGTTCTTTAGAGTCAATACTAAGGCGTTGAAATACCTTGCCCAGAGTGTCCCCAGAGCGAAGCTGCAGCGTATATTTTTGTAGGCGGGGAGCGGCGGCAACAGGTGTATTCGGGCTAACTTCTTGTATAGTCTGAGTGCTATCGAGTGATAAAGGGGTTTCTGTCAGTGAATAGCCGCTGTTGTTATTGAGTTGGCTAAAGACAATCATAAGAATAAGAAGGGTGAGCACAGACCCCGCTAGTACTAGGAGTAAGCGAGTATGTTGCTGCCACAACGGCCTAGAGATTAAGGCTGAGGAGCTGATTTCATGCTGTTGACTATTCATAAGTTCCTTCACAAAGCTGTTGTCATCCGCAAAACCAGTGGTGTAACATACCCCGAGATGACGCAAACGTCAAACAAAAAAGACATTTTTAAGCGTTGTAATTGAGGGATTCAGTTTCCGGCGAGTCAATTCAAGACAATTTTAGCTTTTAGAGGATATATTAAGTGTCAACCAATGAAACCATGGAGCTTATCAAGCGCGGTGCAACCGAAGTTATCGTTGAGTCAGAGTTAGCAGCAAAACTTCAAGAAGGTCGCCATTTGCGAATCAAGTTGGGGCTAGATCCGACGGCGCCCGATTTGCACCTGGGGCATACCGTTGTCATTAACAAGCTACGTCAATTCCAGCAGCTAGGGCATCATGTGATGTTCTTGATCGGTGATTTCACTGCCATGATCGGCGACCCGACCGGCAAAAACACCACCCGCCCCCCATTAACACGTGAAGAGGTTGTTAAGAACGCCCATACTTACGAAGAGCAGATTTTCAAGATTCTCGATCCCGACAACACCGAGGTGCTGTTCAACTCCTCCTGGATGAACACGAAGTCCGCCGCCTTCATGATTGAGTTGGCTTCTAAATACACCGTCGCCAGAATGATCGAGCGCGATGATTTTCACAAACGCTATACCGCAGAGCAGCCCATCGCGGTACACGAATTTCTCTACCCCCTACTGCAAGGCTACGACTCCGTCCACATGAAGTCCGATATCGAATTAGGGGGCTCCGATCAAAAATTTAATTTACTAGTGGGTCGTGAACTGCAAAAAAACTACGCACAAAAACCGCAGTGCATTTTAACGATGCCATTGTTAGAGGGCACCGATGGCGTGCAAAAAATGTCAAAATCACTAGGCAATTATATTGGCATTAATGATGCCCCTAGTGAGATGTTTGGAAAAATAATGTCAATCAGCGACACAATAATGTGGCGGTATTTTGAGCTATTAAGCTTTCGTGACATGCGTGAAATTAACCAATGGCAAGAAGACGTGCAAAAGGATCTCAATCCACGTGACGTTAAAATAAAACTCGCCGAAGAAATGGTTACTCGCTTTCATGACGCAGCTGCCGCAACTCAAGCCCATGCCGATTTCGTTGCTCGTTTCACACGTAACGAAATCCCCACTGATCTCCCCGAGATGACTGTGGCCGCGACGGGGGAGGGTATTTTAATCGGTAACCTACTCAAAGAAGCCGGGTTAGTCGCCAGTACATCAGATGCCAACCGATTGATTGATCAAGGCGGTGTCAAAATCAATGGCGAGAAAATCATGAGTCGCTCGCTGGTGTTGCCGCTAGACCAGACCAACATATACCAAGTCGGTAAGCGTCGTTTTGCAAAAGTGACAGTGGCACTGAAAGAATAATGTTGTTTAATTAAAGATAAATCGCCGATTGATAGATTAACATTTCACCAGGTGCCCCACACAATATATTGCCTGCTGGTCGACCTCAGATCAATCACTGGAAGAGCCCCCAGGCCTTGATGGTGTTGTGGCTTCACTTGCGGGAGAATTACTCTCCTTAGCCATTAAAGCGTCTTTTGATGCCGACTGAAATTGTTCTCTGAACGGTGAATCCTGCTGATTTTTGTCTATATCTACAGGATTCAATGGCGGATTAACCTCAGCCAATTTTGCAGCCACGTCAGCAACTTGAGATTGATTACAGCTGAAAGACACCGCTGCCTTCTCACCAATGGGCCAATCCGGACCTACTTTCATGTCAGCCTTTGATAGGCCCGCAGCATCCAGCTGGCTGAGTAAGCTATCACGCTGCTCCCCAACGTTTACTATCACGTTAACATTGACTCTATCTTGTTTTAGCTGCTTATTTAATGTGCGAATGTCCTCTTTGAGTTCATCTAGCTTGTTTTCTTTATCCAAGCTTTTTAAAACTTGCTTAGCGAGAGGGGGCGCATCCTGAATAGGCTTTTCTTCTAAACCGATCTCCTTATAGACCTCATCCAAATAACTCTCACTATCCACTGAAGGTTCAGCCTCGGAAGCAGCAGAGGGCTTCTCAACTTTATTTTGCAGAGGACGATTTGGGGGAAGTGGTGGTGGGGGAATCTCTGCCTTCGCGGCTGAAAGCAGCTTAGCATCCAATTCCTTCTGTTTCTCCTCAGACAAAGGCGCTGTAGGCTCCAGAGGTGGGGGGAAATCACTCATATCCAATTGATCTGTTGAGGACTCAATAACAGCACCGAGATCTGGACGAGTAATAGCCACATCATCCATAAGTAACGAACGATAGTTTTCATGCTCTTTGGTATACGCCTCAACTCTGCCATTAAACTCACTTAGTTTCGCTTCAAAGTTTTTTACGTTTATTCCATTTTTGTACTCGCTAACAAGTGCTTTTTTTTCTTCCAAAAACTTCCTACGCTGCGATTTAATTTCTACAACCTCATCTATGCCTTTTGACTGTTTGCTTTGTTGTGATTGTACTGGATGAGTGCCTTCAAAATTACGGCCTTTTGTTCCCATAGAGCTCACTATATCTAGCAGCACTTTTGATGCATCCGCATATTCAGGATTTGTTTCTGATGCATTATTGACTAAGGTGGTGGTCAACTCCGCTAAACTTTTTTGGTATTTTTGCGCTAATGCCGGCACACCTTTATTCGTCGCTAGGTTAGTACGGTCTTGCTGCAATTGGTCAACTGCATTTTTTAACACGCCATCTAAAGCGCTCATATCAGCAGCACCTACGCGCTTGGCTAAATCAGGCCCTAAAAAATCGACCATTGATTTAGTTGCCAGATGAGAAGTTCCGTTTAAATAATTTGCCACCGTTTCCAACCCACCCATAGTGGCATCGATTTTGTCTTCAACCTCTCTTTTTGCAATATCAGTCGCTCTACGCTTTCCTGAAAGACCATTAACCGCCAAGCCCACGCCAGCACCCAACATGATACCAAAATTCGATAACCCGCCCCTCAACATGGCTGGCAGTAGTTTAATATAATCACGACTCAATACCGACTGCCCTTCCAGGCGTGGACTTTCCTTTATAAGGTCATTAAATTGAGGCGCGCAGGTTTCATTGTATTGATTGATTTTAGCAGCGGGTAAATCCATTTTAGCCAGATTGTAACCGTACTTAATATTATCCAAAAACCCCAATCCCTTTTCATCATTCCAGCGCGAAGGCAATGTTTTTCCAGGAAAATGCTCATTAAAAAATTGCGTGGCCTCGCTTTTTAAAGCATCACCTCGCGCCTGTATTCCTTCAAAAAATTGAGGAAATCGACCGAGCCCCTGCGGGCTTACTTCTTTTTCATCCACAGCTGCGGCTACTGACGATACCTCAGGTTTTTCATCCCCCACATTCTGCACCTCAACAGATGGCTCCACGGGAATTTCTTCCATCTCGCCGACTACCGGTGTCGCTTCTTTTTCTTCAGCTGGTGGAGTTGGTGTGACTCCACCCATTGCTGCGTTTACGGGCTCATCTTCTTTACCTTTATCGGCCTCGCTTTCTGTGATCTCTTCAATAGAAACATCTGGCGAAGCTTCTTCTTTATCTTTGCCAGATGAGCTCGGGGCCACCGTCTCAAATGCTGCGGACGAATTCCGTGCGTCTTCTGTTGGGGGCGCTGGAGGCGGATTCTTTGGTAATCTTCCTGACAGACCAGGTGATTTGCCCTTAATCGTTGCTGTAGGCGCATTCGATTTTTCTTCTCCTGGAGGTGCGGGTGGTGGACTCTTTGGTAATCTTTCTGACAGATCAGGTGACTTGGTCTTAATCATTGGGATAGCCGTATTTGGCTTTTCTTTATCTTGCTCTTTTGGTGTCACCCTCTCCGCAGTGGTGTTCCTTGGGTCAATTGACGGTTTGTTGACTTCTAAGTGGCTGTCTAAAATATTAGATACTGGCTTTTGCTCAACAGGAAACGGTTTACCCGAAACAACGGTTGCCGAAGTAAATTTAACGCCGTTAAATTTTGCAAAGGCCTTTAGAATAATTATATTTCTTTTCATAACGACTATGTCGTTTAAATAGTCGGCATCTAGCTTGGCACCCTTTGCTCTCCTGTTTTCTCTACCGGCAACTTTAGATTCTAGTTGATTGATCAAGCTGACCAATTGCTGTGAAAGCTCAGGAGTTGATTTACCTGGTTCAGCGTCTTTAAGTAACTGTATCACTGTCTGTGTCGTTTCATTAATGGCTTTGGAACTAGTGGCGTTGCTTTTTTTTGTG
>JBGSSQ010000099.1:0-6742 GCA_041736975.1 Gammaproteobacteria bacterium | reverse complement strand
GATCTTTTTGAGGATGTTTTGCCTCAATTAGTCTGGTTAACTGATCATGCCAATGCTAATGATGCGGGTATCGCTCACCTGCTTAGTCCACAAGGATTTTTGGCGCAAGATTTCAAGGGGTTGGTTGAGCATCTCTTAAATCATATCCAGAATGATGATGAAATGATTTTAATACGCCTTTTTAAGAGCCCATTTTGTTTGCATTTTTTCTCAGATCTTACCATTGAGCAAATAAGTCTATTGTCACAAACAAGATCAGATCTCAATGAGGAATTATTTAACGGTCAATTCTCTAAAGCATTTCCGCGTAAGATTGAGAATTACTACGCTTTCTATGGGATGATGACGGATGATTTTCATAGTTTGTGGAATCAAACCCATGCTGATGATGCCCATTTTATACAGGCGTTTCATTTCAACGGTGATAAGTCACGATGGTTTGATCTCTTGCAATCTGATTGGTATATGGAGGTTGAAGTTGAAGATGTCATTACCAAATTGATTGCCTGTGAGCATGGCTTGAATATGACGGCATTTCTCAAGGCGCTGAGTTCTGAAGAAAAGTTGCGCCTTTTCAAGGAAAATCCTAGGTTTGCACGGAGTGTTACCTCAAATGCTAATTTGCTTCACGCTGTAGCACTTACCCTGAATGATCTGAACGCATGTGCCCTCCCGTTGTTTTTAAATATCATGTCAGATCCCGATTTGCATGAAGCGGCTAGATTTTCTCCTGAGCATTTTTATGAGTTCATTGTTTCTGCATATCAGGTGCGCGGCACTTGTTCTCTTGAAAATGATCCTTTCATTCGTATGCTCTTGCAGCCTAAAGAGCCGGCCAGTGATTACGCGATTGATTACCTTACTTGTGTTTGGCAGACGGGGCCATCATGTGTTCAACGTATTTTGAAAGTTTTAACTCATAATGTCCCTGTGCATGCCCCTGACCTGATAACTGATTGGGCAGCTGAAAGGGTTTCTTACCCGTATAAATTTGAGAGCCAAGATCAGGCTGATGACCATGAGACTGAAGTTGCTCATATGAAATTGTTACACCATAAAGCTAAGAAAGATGGAGATTGGAATTCTTATGTGCATTATATATCTGAGGCGAATATGCGCATTTTTGGTGGCGAAAATTCAAAAGATGGAAACTTGATCTGGTTGCAAGATTCTATTGCATTGAGCCATCAGCACGATCTGCCAGGTTTACAAGGGCACGTGAAGTGTTATTTGCAGTTGCCAGGATTTAAACCTACCACAAGAGACTTAAATCCCAAGTACCTAGACTTAAACAGTTATTATGAGCCTATGCGACAAGTGGTTAGTTCAGAGGTTGAAAAGATGGTCGAATATCTTATTGACCTCTGTTATTGGTCTGCACCTGAGGTGAGCGTTGAGGCAAGAAACACGCTTAGCTTACATAAACGTGCGTTAGTTTTGCTGGGTATTAATGCTTATTATAAAATCCTTGATGATAATGGCGATAGAGTAGAGCGCTTTATCTGCTTGCTATGCAGTGCCACAAAATTATTGGATGTTGATACACTGCAGGAGCTATTCAATCAAAACGCATTGCTGAGAGATGATGTCAGCTTTGAACTGTTGGGCTATGATTTGCGAAGCTTGCCTGTTCAGCAATCGGCTTCAATTGTGCGGTTGCAGTTAATTTTATTGCGTAGTTTTGCCGAAAAAGCCCCAGACAATATTCTTGTCTCTTCGACCCTATGGCACATGGCTTGCTTACCTGAAGAGGTGGTGGCCTTTGTGCATCATTTGACCGACGGGGCTCTTGAGTCGAGCTCGAGTTATCACCTGCAGCTTGCCCACCTGCAGCCTCTGAAAGACCATGAGGGGGTTTTTAGCCTTTTGCGATATGCCCAGTTAACGAGTCGCTTGGGGCCAGAGGATCTGCTGAGTTTAATAACGACCCCAGCTATAGCCAGGGCCTTTTCACTGTATGACCATCTATTCACAAAGCTTCAAGATGATCAAGCGCTTGCCCAGTGGGCTTCTCAGCTGGGGTATGGTGAAGATCATGTCAATATTCTAGAAAGTATAGAGAGGGACATGCCCTATTTACTGGAAAACAACCAGTATCTCCATGACTGGATGAGTTCTTTGAGAGATTCATCTTCTTTGAGCTTATGAGATACATTAACTATTGCCTAATGGCCTTAACAACCATTATCATACCGGCACGTCTCAAAAATTCATTAGGGATCAAAGGGTGGGCATGAGGAAGTTAATCAATCAAGTAAGTCTATGGACTTGTTGCGCAGGCATATTGGCTGCGCATTCTGTATTGGCGGCAGAAACTGGCGCACAGGCTGATCTTCAGCCTCATTACCCTACGTATCCGCCTATCGTTTTGCCGGCGGGTGATAAGGCAAAGCAGGTTCAGCTCGGTGACTACCTAGTCAAAGCGGGTGATTGTATTGCTTGCCATACCAAGCCAGGTGGCAAGTCATTTGCGGGTGGGCTGCCGTTCAAAACGCCTTTCGGCACTATCTATTCCCCTAACATTACGCCAGATAAGAAAACGGGGATAGGGGGATGGTCCGAGAAAGAGTTTCTCAAAGCCATGAAACACGGTGTTGCCCCAGATGGCTCATACTATTTCCCGGTGTTTCCTTATACCTCATTTACTAAAGTGTCCGATGAAGATGTTTTAGCTATTAAAGCCTACATGGATCTATTGCCTTCTGTTGAGCAAGCTAACTTAGATCCTGACATGCCTATTCCCTTTCGTTGGCGCTTTGGGCAGCTTTTCTGGCGCACCTTATTCTTTGACAAGGGGGATTACAAATCAGATCCTAAAAAAACACCCGAGTGGAATCGTGGCGCTTATCTCGTTCAAGGCTTGGGGCACTGCGCCATGTGTCATACGCCACTGAATTTTTTGGGTGCGCCTAAGCACAAGTATGAGCTTGCCGGTGGTGCTGTTGACGGTTATAACTCGGCGGCAATTAATGCCACTCGTTTAGCCAAGGTCTCAGTAGACGAGATCGTCAGCGTTTTCTTAGAAGATCATCGCATTGGCGGCGGCAAGATTTCCGCTATTCCCATGCTGGAAGTCAATCATGATAGTTTAAGATATTTATCAAAAGATGATTTGCAGGCAATTGCTGGTTATCTTAAGACGGTTGAGAGTGAGATGCCGCCTGTTGAAGACCTAAGTGGTGGCACTAAGGCGGAAGCCGGTAAAAGAATTTATGAGAAATATTGCCAAGCATGCCATACCACGGGTTCTGGTGGATCGCCTAAAATTGGCGATGCGGCAGCTTGGGGACTTCGCGCCAAAGATGGTGTTGATAAATTGTATCATGCCGCTATTGTAGGCATAAATGGTATGCCGGCCAAGGGAACTTGCCTTAGCTGTACTGATGAAGATATACAGATTGCAGTAGACTATATCTTAAACCAATCCGGGGGTGGGGCTGGCGGAGCTGGTGCTGAACTAGTCAATGCGTTGCCTACCGCAACCCTAGAACGTGGTAAAGAAGTTTATACTAAAGTCTGTGCTGTTTGCCATGATGCCGGCAAGCTTGGCGCACCTAAATTGGGTGACCAAAGAAGATGGACGCCTTTAATCGCCAAAAATTTCGATGTGTTGGTACAGCACTCTATTAAAGGTTATCAAGGAATGCCAGCACGTGGTGCTTGTTATGATTGCAGCGATACCGACATCATTGCTGCGGTAAAATACATGGTGCAACAGAGTAAGTCGTCTGGCGACTACTTATTGTGGTAAAGATGGGGAGTAGAATGATGCGCGGTATTTCGCGAAAATTAGGTGCTTTGAGTAGTTTGTTGCTGCTGTGCGGGACAACAGCGGTGAGCGCCTCAAAATACAATATGCCTGTGGGTGTCACGCCAATCAGTCGTGAGATCTACATGCTGCATATGACAATCTTTTGGATCGTTGTGGCCATAGGGGTTGTGGTCTTTAGTGTTTTGATCTACTCCCTCATTAATCACCGCAAGTCTCAAGGTGCTGTGGCCGCTACCTTCCATTCCAGTCTTAGCGTTGAGCTGGCTTGGACAATAGTGCCGTTCATTATATTGATTGCTATGGCGTTTCCAGCTACTCGTGTCCTGCTCATGATGGAGGATGACTCCAATGCCGATCTCAACATCAAAATCACCGGCTATCAATGGAAGTGGAAGTACGATTATCTTGACGAAAATATCAGTTTCTACAGCAATCTTTCTACCAGCCAAGATCAAATTCAAGGTAAAGCACCTAAAGGTGAGCATTATCTGTTAGAGGTCGATAAGCCTATTGTTGTTCCCATTAACAAAAAGATTCGTTTTTTAGTCACCGCTAACGATGTGATTCACTCTTGGTGGGTACCTGAGTTAGGCGTGAAGCGCGATGCTATTCCTGGCTTTATTCATGAGGCCTGGGCGCGTATAGAAAAGCCGGGTATTTATAGAGGACAATGCGCCGAGTTGTGCGGCGTTGGGCATGGTTTTATGCCTATTGTGGTAGTGGCTAAAACCGAGGCCGATTATAAACAATGGGTGGGAGAGCAAAAAGGTTTAGATTTACAGAAAGCCAATGCTCTTGAAGAAAATAAACAGATGACCAAGCCAGAGTTGATGGTTGCGGGTAAAAAAGTGTATGAGGCAACCTGTAGTGTTTGTCATCAGGCAACAGGATTGGGTATGCCGCCGGCTTTCCCGGCTTTAGTGGCTGGTAAGGTGACTACAGGCGCGATCAGTAAACATATTGATCAGGTTTTACACGGTGTAAAGGGTACGGCAATGCAAGCGTTTTCGGATCAGTTAACTGACCAAGACATTGCGGCTGTTATCACTTACCAACGGAATGCTTGGGGCAATGATGATCAGGCAAAATACGGTAAATTAGCCGGTGGAATTGTGCAGTCAAGCGATGTGGCTGCGGAAAGAAAAAAGTGAGGACTCTATTATGACAGCACATGCGGATCACGGTTATCACGGCGCTCATCAAGAACCAGGATTTTTAGGGTTTGTGCATCGCTGGGTTTTTACCACTAACCATAAAGATATTGGCACGCTCTATCTATGGATGAGCATGGCGAACTTTTTAGTAGCGGGTGTCATGGCCCTTTTGATACGCTCAGAGCTTTTTTTACCAGGCCAGCGATTGCTATCCCCTGACTTTTTTAACAGTATGACCACCATGCATGGATTGATCATGGTGTTTGGTGTGGTAATGCCGGTGTTTGTCGGTTTGGCGAATTGGCAGCTACCGATGATGCTCGGGGCGCCAGATATGGCCTTGCCACGTTTGAATAACTGGAGTTTCTGGCTGTTGCCCTTTGCCTTCACTATTCTTCTTAGTACTTTATTTATGCCGGGTTCTGCGCCTAATTTTGGTTGGACTTTTTACGCACCACTATCAACCAAATTTGGTCCACCTAGTACCGACTTTATGATTTTCGCTATCCATATTATGGGTATGTCTTCAATTTTGGGCTCCATCAATATTATTGCGACCATTTTGAATATGCGCACACCTGGCATGAGCTTGATGAGGATGCCATTGTTTGCTTGGACTTGGTTAATCACTGCTTTTTTATTGTTAGCGATCATGCCTGTTTTAGCGGGTACTGTGACCATGATGTTGACTGATAGACATTTTGGCACCAGCTTTTTCGATGCTGCAGGCGGAGGCGATCCGATTTTATTTCAGCATTTGTTTTGGTTTTTTGGTCACCCTGAAGTGTACGTTTTAATTCTCCCGGCTTTTGGTGTGATCTCGGAGATAATACCCACCTTTAGTCGTAAGAAACTGTTTGGTTATCACTTCATGGTTTACGCTACAGCCGCTATCGCCATTTTGTCTTATGTTGTTTGGGTGCATCATATGTTTACTGCTGGTGTACCGGTGCAAGCTGCCTTATTCTTTATGTATTCCACGATGTTAATTGCTGTGCCTACTGGAATTAAGATTTTTAATTGGGTGGCGACTATTTTCAGAGGGTCGCTCACCTTTGAAACCCCCATGTTATTTGCTCTGGCATTTTTGTTTATGTTCACCATCGGTGGTTTTTCTGGAATTATGCTAGCCATTGTTCCTGCGGATTATCAGTATCAAGATACTTATTTTGTGGTGGCACATTTCCACTATGTTCTAGTGCCGGGCGCCATATTTTCTGCGATTGCAGCGATCTATTATTGGCTACCAAAATGGACTGGCCATATGTACAGTGAGCGCTTGGGCAAGTTGCACTTTTGGTTATCAACAATATCCCTGAATGTGACCTTTTTCCCTATGCACTTTTTAGGTTTAGCCGGTATGCCTAGACGTATCCCCGATTACGCATTGCAGTTCACTGATTTTAATCAGATCGCTAGTATTGGTGCTTTTGTTTTTGGTTTTTCACATCTAATTTTCTTATATAATGTTGTGCGCACTATACGCGGCAATGGCGAGAAGGCTACTAATCATGTGTGGGAAGGTTCGCATGGCTTGGAATGGACACTACCGTCACCACCGCCATATCACTCTTTTGTGACGCCACCGCCGTTTGGTGAAGAAGACGTTAGCCACGATTAGTGATAGTGAATAAGCAAAAGAAACAGCGACGTTTATTGATTATATTGTCCCTTTTTGTGTTGGGCATGTTTGGTTTTGGGTACGCGATGGTACCCCTGTATAGTGTCTTGTGTAGTACGTTGGGGATTAATGGTAAAACAGGGGCCCAGGTGGCGTTGGATGACACGGGTGTTGATGAGACGCGTACGATTACAG
>JBGSSQ010000090.1:0-1794 GCA_041736975.1 Gammaproteobacteria bacterium | reverse complement strand
GAACTCATTTTTAAGTGCATCACCTTCAGGAGTGTTAGTTAAATTGATGGATTTTGAAGAGGGAAGTAATCGGTTGCCACCTAATCGATCATACAAAAATAAACCCAAACGGATTAGCCAGGGAGAACGAATTTTGCGATTGTTGGGCATGATGAAGCGTAGTGGGGTAATATTATGAGGTGCTTTTCTCAGTAAGATGTCTCTTTCCAATAAGGCCTTACGAACTAAGTGAAACTGGTATTGCTCCAGATATCTTAGGCCCCCATGAATCAATTTGCTGCTGGCAGATGAGGTTGCGCTAGCCAAATCGTCAGCCTCACATAACATCACTTTGAGGCCTCGTCCGGCTGCATCTGCAGCGATAGCAGTGCCGTTGATGCCGCCACCGATGATGAGAACGTCATAATTTTCAATAGGCTTCATGTGTTTATCTAACCTTTAAGTAAGTGAGTGACTTGTTTAGGACTCTCGTTAGCTTGAGTATTCCATAGAAAAATATCAATGTACTGACAGAGTATCAACCCGCTGTGATTTTATTATAGTGAGAAGTGTATAGACATTGCTAGCTATTCTCATCACTGTTGGGGTTGAAAAACTAAAATTGATGGTCGTTTTTCACCTTAGAATACGGTACACTCGAGCAAACGCTGACCTGAATATAGTAGCGATGAGTTCGAACCACCGAGAGGGAAAAAAATGGCCGCCAATGGTATTCTGTTAACCATGTTTCTAATTTTCGCCGGAGCTGCAGTGCTCTCTACAGTCGCATTGTACACGCGTCAATCTTTATTGGTTGCCTATATGCTATTGGGTATTTTGTTGGGGCCGTGGGGATTAGGGCATTGGGGCCTAAGTCCTGTGAGTGACCATGAGGCGGTTGAGAAAGTCGGTGAAGTGGGCATTGTGTTTTTGATGTTTTTGTTGGGTCTGCATTTACAACCTCAAAATCTCCTCCATATGCTCAAGAAAACAATTTGGGTTGCAGTTGTCAGCTCTATTGTCTTTTTAGGTATTGGTTATGGCGTCGCCTATCTTTTTGGGTATAACCAAGTTGAGTGTTCCATAGTCGGTTTGTCAATGATGTTCTCAAGTACCATTATTGGTCTTAAATTATTACCTACCACGGTTTTGCATCATCAGCACACGGGTGAAGTGATGATTAGCGTTTTATTGATGCAAGATTTAATCGCCATACTGGTATTGTTATTCATACACGGTGCCAGTATGGGAGAGCTGAATTGGCAAGATTTATCGATTACCGGCTTGGCGTTGCCTGGTATTATTTTCTTTGCATTTGTCATTGAGCGATTGGTGCTTATTCGTTTATTTGCTCGATTTGATCGTATTCGCGAATACATGTTCTTATTATCCATTGCTTGGTGTTTAGGGATGGCAGAATTGGCCAACGTGATTGGTCTTTCTTATGAAATCGGCGCTTTTATTGCTGGTGTATCTATCGCATCAAGTCCTATATCACTTTATATAGCTGAGAGTTTGAAGCCATTACGAGATTTTTTTCTAGTGATGTTCTTCTTCTCTGTGGGTGCAAGTTTTAACTTAGATTATGTCTCTGTTGTCTATGTGCCAGCTAGCATACTAGCCGTTCTATTGTTACTGATTAAACCTGTGACCTACCGTTTATTATTGAGTTCAGTGAGTGAAACTAAACACGTTGCTTGGGAGGTCGGTGTGCGTCTAGGGCAATCAAGTGAGTTTTCATTACTCGTTGGTTTTTTGGCGATGAACTCAAAAATGATCGGGGAATCTGCCTCGAATTTGATACAGGCGGCCACG